>NZ_LFJT01000017.1:0-112004 GCF_001682645.1 Delftia sp. JD2 | reverse complement strand
GGCTGCCGCGCCGGGCCCGGCCGGCAGGGCCCGGCCTGTGCTGTCCACCAGAAAGCCGGGCCAGCCGGAGTCCAGCAAGGGCCGCAAGGCCGCCAGCACCTGGTCGGCGCCGGCCGTGCGCGGCTCCTTGTCCAGCAGACGGGCCACGGCCATGCTGCTGACGCGCGCGGCCTGCTCCTGCGCCGCATGCTCGGATTGGTAGGCGCGCAACAGCAGCCAGGACGAGGCCGCCAGCACAAAGACCAGCAAGGCCAGCAGCAGCAGGACCAACCTCAGGCGTATGGACATGGGATCTTCGGGCAGGGCATCACGCGGCGCCTCCCGTGGAACGGAATTCTGGGCCCCCGGGGGCGGGACCGTGTGGAAGCTGGTGGACTGGTACATGGCAAAGTTTGCAGAAAACCTTGCGCCCAAACGGCAATTTCTGCCGTGGACGCCATGACCGGCCCCGCTGTTCCAGAACCGATCCCCCGCAGCGGCGGCAAAACCCTGGGCCCCGTGCCGCCTGCGCAGGGAGACCACAGCAGGTTTCGTGCCCAAAGTGTATCCAGACGATTCGCCGCCCGCATGGCGGCATGGAGCTTGCGTCTTCGGGTCATCGCACCAAGGAGATGAAATGGGTTCCATGCACCTCAGGGCGGACATACGCCAGTCCCAGACGCTTTCTCCCCGCCTGCAGCTTGCAGTGCGGATGCTGCAGATGTCCTCGCTGGACTTTGCCGCCGTGGTGCGCAGCAAGCTGGAGGACAACCCGTTCTTGGAAGACCCGCAGGATGCGCAGGACGGCGAGTATGAACAGGGGCTGCTCGACGGCAAGGAGCTGGGTGAAGAGGACCGGGAAGGCGGCATGGGCAGGCTGGCCCCGGAGGCAGGCCTGACCTCCGATACGGGCATGGATGAAGGCTTCGGCATGGGCATCGGTCTGGACATGGACCGCGATCTCCCCGGCACGCAGCACCCGCCCGACCCGGCCGACCACCTGCCCGGCCCCGCCACCGAACCCGCCGACGACCGCGACCTGTGGCTGGCCGACATGCATACGGGCGCGCGCCAGGGGGTGGATGGAGAAGGCACGGCCATGGATCTGGCGGCCTGCGAGACCACGCTGGCCATGCACCTGCACGGCCAGCTCAACGTGATGGCGATGACGCCGCGCGACCTGTGCATGGCCCGCGCCATCGTGGAGTCGCTGGACGACGACGGCTATCTGCGCACCGACCTGCAGGAACTGGCGGGCCTGCTGGCCCTCAGCCCCGCACCTGACGCGCAGGAAATGCTCATTGCCCTGCGCCTGGTGCAATCGCTGGACCCGGCCGGCGTGGCCGCCCGCAGCGTGGGCGAATGCCTGTTGCTGCAATGCCCGCAGATCGGCGATGCCCACCTGCGCCAGCTGGCCCAGGCCATGGTGCAGGACCACATGGATGCGCTGGCCGCCCGCGACGTGCCCCGGCTGGCCCGGGCGCTGCAGGTGCCGCCCGCGCAGATCACGCAGGCGCTGGACTGCATACGTCGGCTGAACCCCAGGCCGGGCTGGAACTTCGGCTCCTCCCACGTGGACTACATCGTTCCCGACGTGATCGTGCGCCGGGGCCAGAACGGCTGGAACGTGCACCTCAACCCCGCGGTCGTGCCGCGCGTGCGCCTGAACCGCGTCTACGAGCAGCTGTTTCAGCGCCACCGCCGCAGCGGCCAGAACCAACTGGCCGACCACCTGCAGGATGCGCGCTGGACGGTACGCAACGTGGAGCAGCGCTTTTCCACCATCCTCGACGTGGCGCAGGCCATCGTGCGCAAGCAGCAGCTGTTCCTGGAGTTCGGCGCCATGGCCATGAAGCCGCTGGTGCTGCGCGAGATTGCCGAGGAAGTGGGCGTGCACGAGTCCACCGTCTCGCGCGTGACCAACAACAAATACATGGCCACGCCCACGGGCGTGTTCGAACTCAAGCATTTCTTCTCGCGCCCCATGCTCAGCGCCAGCGGCAATGCCTGCTCGGCCACGGCCATCCGCGAGCTGATCGGCGACATCATCGCGGCCGAGTCCGATGCCCGGCCGCTGTCGGATGTCGAAATCGCACGCCAGCTCGGTGCCCAGGGCCTGGTCGTGGCACGCCGCACCGTCACCAAATACCGCCAGCTGCTGCGCATAGAACCGGCCGACCGGCGCAGGCGCCACGCCTGAAACCTGGCTTTGTGGCAAGCGGCGTGCCTGTCCAAAAGCCTGTCCGGCCCGTCCTGCCAAGCCCCACCGCCGTGCAGCGGCTTGTCGCTCCCGCAGGGCATGCCTTGTCCGACAGTTGCAGGCCGCCGCCCGGCCTAAGGTGAAAGCTCATGGACAGAAGGAGCCCGCCATGGACAACTCACCCCGCCGAATGCATGCCCCCCTAGAACGCCAGCGCAGCGAGAACAACCACATCCGCGACGGACGCTGGCCCCTGCGCATAGGCGCACTCACCGCCGCCGTCGCACTGATCCTGGTGCTGATGTTCAACTTCATGGCCCCCAAGGGCCGGCTGGATGCGCCCAGCGCCACTGGAGCGACTGGAACGCCTTCGCCCTCATCGTTGCCTTCACCTTCGCCCTCACCGTCTCCCGCGACACAGCCCGTGTCGCCGCCCGCGCCTTCCGCCGCGCCGCAGCAGGCTGATCCAGCCACGACGCCTGCCCCCACCTCCACGCCTGCGCGTTGAGCCGGCATCCACACCTCATCACCACACACCCCCAAAAGGACACGCACCATGAACCACCCTCTGCCTCACGCACCCAATATTCCCCAGGTGCCGACCACGCCCAACGACCCCGTGGCCCCCGATGATCCCAACCGCCAGCCCGGCCGCCCGCGCGGGCCCGAGCCCATCGACCCGCCCACCACGGCGCCGCCCATCGAGCTGCCACCGTCCCCGGAGCAGGAACAGACGCGCAAGGGAGAGTGACATGCCACAAGGTGACAAATCGGCCTATACCGATAAGCAAAAGCGCCAGGCTCGGCATATCGAAGACAGCTACGAGTCGCGCGGCGTGGGCCACGAAGAAGCTGAAAAGCGCGCCTGGGCCACCGTGAACAGGCAAAGCGGCGGCGGCAAGCTGTCGGGCTCGGGCCGGGGCAGGCAGGCGGGCCAGTCCAAGTCAAAATAACCGCGACTGCGGCCAGGCCTGAGACCCGAGACCCGCAATTGCCGTGGGAGAAAGTGTGAACTCAGAAGACAGTTTTCGATTCCTGCCGCAGCGCGGCGAAATGCCGGCACGCGTGCGTTCCCACGACTGGGCGGCCACGCCCCTGGGAGCGCCGGACGGCTGGCCGCAGACCCTGCGCAACGCCGTGAGCCTGGCGCTGGGCTCGCGCTTTCCCATCACCATCTGGTGGGGCGAAGACTTCCGCCTGATCTACAACGATGGCTATATCCCCTTCCTGGGAACCAGCAAGCACCCCCAGGCGCTGGGCCAGGCCGGCGCGCACTGCTGGAGCGAGATCTGGAGCGATATCGGCCCCATGCTGGAAGGCGTGATGCGTACCGGCGAGGCCACCTGGTCCACCGACGCCCGCTACTTCTTCGACCGCGACCTGCCGCAGGAAGAGGTCTTCGTGACCTTCACCTACGGCCCCATCCTGGCCGATGACGGCGTCACCGTGCAGGGCGTGTTCTGCCCCTGCACCGAGACCACGGAAAAAATCGTCAGCCGCAGGCGCCTGGAGACGCTGCACCGCCTGGGCATACGCACGCTGGACATGCACAACGCCAGGGACGCCGCCCAGAAAGTCTGCGCCGTGCTGGACGAGAACCCCTACGACGTGCCCTTCGCCATCATCTACGAATGCCTGGACACCCCTGCCGCGGGCAGCGCAGGCGCCAGCGGCCCGGCCTTCAGGATGCTCTGCGCCACGGGCATGGATCTGGACATGGAGCTGGCGGCCGACCCCTCGCGCTGGCCGCTGGACCGGGCCGTGCAATCCGATCCATCGGACCGAGCGGACCGAGCGGACCGAACGGACCAGGTGCATCAGGCGGATCAGGCGGCCCAGCCGGCCCAGCCCGCCAATGTGGAACTGGCGTCCCTGGGCCTGTCCCTGCCCGGCGGCCCCTGGCCCGAGGCCTCGCGCCTGGCGCGCATCGTGCCTGTGCGCTGGTCGGGCGACGGCCAGGTCTCGGGCGTGATGGTGCTGGGCGTCAGCCCGCGCCGCCCGCTGGATGTGGACTATTGCGCCTTCCTCGACATGGTGGCAAGCCACACGGGCAGCGTGGTCGCGCACGCCCAGGCCTACGAGCAGGAAGCACGGCGCGCCAAGGCCCTGGCCGAGGTGGACCACGCCAAGACCGTGTTCTTCTCCAACGTCAGCCACGAGCTGCGCACCCCGCTGACCCTGATCCTGGGCCCGCTGGAAGATGCCCTGCGCGAGCACGGCGGCCAGGTGCCGGCCGGGCAGACGCAGATGATCCACCGCAACGCGCTGCGCCTGCAAAAACTGGTCAATGCCCTGCTGGACTTCTCGCGCATCGAGGCCGGGCGCATGCAAGCCAGCTACGAGCCCACGGACCTCGCCCGCACCACGGCCGAGCTGGCCAGCATGTTCCGCTCGGCCGTGGAGCAAGCCGGCCTGCGGCTGCGCGTGGATTGCCCGCCGCTGGACGGACCGGTCCATGTGGACCGCGACATGTACGAAAAAATCGTGCTCAACCTGCTGTCCAACGCCTTCAAGTTCACGCTGCAAGGCGAAATCGCAGTGGCGCTGCGCGATGTGCCCGATGTGCTCGATGCGCACGGCGCGGGGGGGGCCTGTGGTGCCGTGGAGCTGTCCGTCACCGACACCGGATCGGGCATTGCGCCCCAGCACCTGCCCCATCTCTTCCAGCGTTTTCACCGCATCCCCGGCAAGCCGGCCCGCACGCACGAGGGCACGGGCATCGGCCTGGCCATGGTGCAGGAGCTGGCACGGCTGCATGGCGGCACCGTCACGGTCAGCAGCACGGAGGGCGAAGGCAGCCGCTTCACCGTGCGCCTGCCCAGGGGGAATGCGCATCTTCGGGCCGAGCACCGGCCCGCGCGCCCGCCTGCATCGCACCCGCAGGTGGATGAGGCCCTGCGCTGGCTGCCCGGCGAGCCCGCCCCGGCTGCCAGCGACGAAGCCAGGCCCATGCAGCGGGACATGCAGCGGGACATGCACGGTGGTGCCCTGCCCCCGCGAGCCCGCATCGTCTGCGCCGATGACAACGCCGACATGCGCAGCTACATCGGCCAGTTGCTGGAGCCGCTGTATGACGTGGAGATCGTGGGCGATGGCCGCGCCGCGCTGGCCAGCATCCACCGCCAGCGGCCCGACCTGGTGCTGGCCGACGTGATGATGCCCGTGCCCGACGGCTTCGAGCTGCTGCATGCGCTGCGCAGTGACGAGACCACGCGCGCCATTCCCGTCATCATGCTGTCCGCGCGGGCCGGCCAGGAGGCCCAGGTCGAAGGCCTGCGCGCGGGCGCGGACGACTACCTGGTCAAGCCCTTTTCGGCGCGCGAGCTGCTGGCGCGCATCGCATCGCTGCTGCAGCTGGTGCGTGTGCGCGAACAGGTCCACGTCGCCGTGCAGGCCAACGAGAAAAAGCTGCGCGCCATCATCGACCAGATGCCTGCGGGCGTGGGCGTCTCCGACATGAGCGGCACCATGGTATTGAGCAATGCGCTCATGGACCGTTTCGTGCCGCGCGCCATTCCTTCCACCCTGGCGGACCGCCTGCCGCGCTGGAAGGGATGGGATGACAAGGGCCAGCCCATTGCCCCCGAGAACTGGCCCGGCAAGCGCGCGCTGCGCGGCGAAGTGGTCATGCCCGGGCTGGAGATGCTGCACACCGACGACGATGGCCGCGAATGGTGGATGCGCGTCAGCTGCGCGCCGCTGCGCGATGACGACGGCCAGCTCATAGGCACCTGCTCCGTCATCCAGGACATCACCGAACTCAAACAGGCCGAGTACCACCTCAAGGAAGCCGACCGACGCAAGGACGAATTCCTGGCCACGCTGGCGCATGAGCTGCGCAATCCACTGGCGCCCATCAGCCACGGCCTGCAAATCCTCAAGCGCACCGCCAGCGGCGACGACAGCGTGCGCCACAGCCACGAGATGCTGGAGCGCCAGGTCAACCACATGATCCGCATGGTGGACGACTTGCTGGAGGTCTCGCGCATCACCACGGGCAAGGTCCAGTTGCGCAAGGAACTGGTGGACCTGAACGATGTGCTGCAAGGCGTGGTGGCGGCCAGCGGCGCGGTCATGGAGGCAGGCAGCCACCAGTTGCGCCTGGAGCTGCCCGCCGCGCCCGTGTCGCTGCTGGCCGACCCGATGCGGCTGGCGCAGATGGTCTCCAACCTGCTCAACAATGCCGCCAAGTACTCGCACTCCGGCGGCCACATCGTTCTGGCCGCCTGGACCGACGGTGCGCAGGCCGTGGTCTCGGTACGCGACAACGGCATCGGCATCCCGCCCGCCCTGCTGGGCAAGGTGTTCGATCTGTTCATGCAGGTGGACCGCAACGGCCGCCGTGGACAGGGCGGCCTGGGCATCGGGCTGACCCTGGTGCGCAGCCTGGTCGAGATGCACGGCGGCAGCGTGCAGGCGCTCAGCGAAGGCAAGGGCCAGGGCAGCGAATTCAGGCTGCACCTGCCCCTGCCCACCCAGGCGCAGCCCCTGGCGGGACAGGTACCGAATGCCCAGCCCGAGGATGCAACGGCCTTCGGCCGCATCCTGGTGGTCGATGACAACATCGACGCCGCCGACACCCTGGCCATGCTGCTCAGGCTGCTGGGCGCCGAAGTCGAGATTGCCCGCGACGGCCCCGGCGCCCTGGCCATGCACGCGGCGTTCAGGCCCGAAGTGGTGCTGCTGGACATCGGCCTGCCCGGCATGGACGGCCTGGAGGTCGCCCGCCGAATCCGTGCCGAGCACGGCCGCGACCAGGTCGTGCTGATCGCGCTCACGGGCTGGGGGCAGGAGGAGGACCTGAGACGATCACGGGAAGCCGGCATGGACCACCACCTGGTCAAACCCGTGAGCTTCGACACGCTCGAGCGTCTGCTGGCGGGCCTGCGCCCCCTGCCGTGAGGACTGCTTTTTTCGCGCGAGAATTCGGGCTGCCCGATCCCAGCTGCCCCAGACGCCACCGAGACCGATGACCGCCCTGCCCGCTTCCTCCGCCCCTAGCCTGCCCCCCATCAATGCCGAGCGCCTGTGGCGCCGCGTGGAGACCCTGTCCACCTTCACCCTGCCCGACGTGCCGTGGACGCGCCGCGCCTTCTCCCCTGAATTCGACCAGGCCCGTGCCTGGCTGCGCGGCCAGTTCGAGGCAGCGGGCATGCAGGTCCATCTGGATGAAGGCGGCAACCTGGTGGGCCGCCTGCCGGCTGCCCTAGGCCCGGTGCAACGCGCCCCCATCTCCACCGGATCGCACTGCGACACCGTGATGATGGGCGGGCGCTTCGACGGCATCATCGGCGTGCTGGCCGGCATCGAGGTCGCGCACTGCCTGCACGAAAACGGCATCGCCCTGCAGCACCCGTTCGAGGTGATCGACTTCCTGTCCGAAGAACCCAGCGACTACGGCATCTCCTGCATAGGCAGCCGCGCGCTGTCGGGCAAGCTGGACGCCGCCATGCTGGCCGCCCGCAACCCGCAAGGCGAAACCCTGGCCGAAGGCATGCGCCGCATCGGCGCGCGGCCCGAGGCGCTGGACCGCCCGCTGCGCAGCGCCGGCGGCACGGCCGCCTTCGTGGAGCTGCACATAGAGCAGGGCCCGGTGCTGGAGCAGCGCGGCCTGCCGATCGGCGTGGTGACGAACATCGTGGGCATCCGCCGCGTGAGCTTCACCGTGCGCGGCCAGGCCGACCACGCAGGCACCACGCCCATGGACATCCGCCAGGACGCGCTGGTGGGCGCGGCGCGCATCATCGATGCGGCCAACCGCAAGGCCGCTGCGCTCAGCGGCCAACCCCACTATGTGGTGGCCACCGTGGGCCGGCTCTCGCTCACGCCCAATGCCTCCAACGCCGTGCCCGGCCTGGTCGAGATGATGATGGAAGTGCGCAGCGACCACGCCGGCGTGCTGGAGCGCTTCCCCGAGGAACTGCTGGCCGAAGTCCTGCCCGGCCTGGCCGCCTTGCGCGTGCGTGCCGAGATGGCCGACGTGAGCCGCTCCCAGCCCACGGACTGCGCCGCGCCCGTCATGCAGGGCGTGGAGCAGGCCTGCGCAAACCTGGGCTACGCCCACATGCGCATGCCCAGTGGCGCCGGCCATGACGCCGTCTACATGGCGCCCACCGGCCCCATGGGCATGATCTTCATCCCCTGCCTCCACGGCCGCAGCCACGCGCCCGAGGAGTGGATAGAACCCGCCCAGCTGCTGGACGGCACGCGCGTGCTGTACGAGACGGTGCGCGTGCTGGACAGGCAGTTGGCGCAGGCCTGAGCGCCTGGCCTGCGGCCAGGCACCAAGGCGGCATAAAATAGCCCGCTTCCCTCTGGAGCAGGCACAAGCTGCTCCTTGGTGGAAGCCCCTGTGGCACAGATTGCGGAAATCCGCCCAAATAGCGGGTTTCCCAATGCAAGATGGCGGAACCACCCTCCCCGATCATCGACAACCCACCGCATGGGCGACCCGGCACTGCCGGTCCGCTGCGAGAGGGTTGCACCGCCCCATCAGACCCTGGAGTTTCTTCTTTCATGTTCCGCCAACTGATCACCTGCACCGCCGTGGCCGCCGCCATGGGCATGAGCTTTTCCGCAGCCGCCCAAGGTGCGGCTGCCGACTATCCGAACAAGCCCGTGCGCATGATCGTGCCCTTCCCGCCCGGCGGCGGCACCGACATCCTCGCGCGCGTGGTGTCCAACAAGCTCACCGAAGTCAGCAAGTGGACCGTGGTGCCCGACAACCGCGCGGGCGCAGGCGGCACCATCGGCATCACCGAGGCCGCCAAGGCAGCGCCCACGGGCTACGACATGGTCATGGGCCAGAAGGACAACGTGGTCCTGGGCCCCTATCTCTACAAGAACCTGCCCTGGAACCCCGTCAAGGACCTGGTGCCCGTGGCCCACGTGGCCTACACGCCCATCGTGATCGCCACCAGCGTGAACTCGCCCTACAAGACCCTGGCCGACATCGTGGCCGCTGCCAAGCAGCACCCGGGCAAGGTGACCTACGGCTCGCCGGGCAATGGCACCAGCATCCACATCTCGGGCGTGCTGCTGGAGAAGGCCGCAGGCATCCAGCTGGTGCACGTGCCCTACAAGGGCTCCAACCCGGCCCTGATGGACGCGCTGGCCGGCAACGTGGACCTGCTGGTGTCCTCCGTGCCATCGGCCATCGGCCAGATCAAGGCCGGCAAGCTGCGCGCCATCGCCGTGACCTCGGCCAAGCGCTCGTCCTCGCTGCCCGACACGCCCACGCTGGCTGAATCGGGCCTCAAGGGCTTTGACGTGAGCACCTGGTACGGCCTGTTCATGCCCAAGGGCACGCCCACAGCCATCGTGACCAAGGTCAACGCCGAAGTGAACAAGCTGCTGGCCATGCCCGAAGTGCGCGACGCCATCCAGACCCAGGGCGCCGAACCCCAGTCCATGAGCGTGGCCGACTTCGACAAGATGTTCCAGGCCGACTTCAAGCAGTCCAAGCAGATCGTCGAGTCCTCGGGCGCCAAGATCGAGTGACATGCCTGCGGTGCCAGGGCGGCATGCCCGGCACCGCCTGCAATGGCCAACGCCGCATTTCATTGATGCAGATCAGCCTGATCTGCATCAAGGAGCTATGTGACAGTCCCGTGAATACTTCTCTGGAAATCACCGAATTCCTGGAGAACGTCATGGCATTGCTGGTCTGGGTCCCCGAGCTGGACACCGGGATTGCAGAAATCGACCGGCAGCACCGCCGCATCGTCGATTACATCAACAAGCTCTACGAGCTGCGCTCGTCGCCCGACCGCGAGGCCCTGGGCGATGTCATCGGCGAGATGATCGACTACACCGTCTCGCACTTCGTGTTCGAGGAAAGCCTGATCGAGAGCGCCGGCTACATGTTCGCCGGCCCGCACAAGAAGGTGCACGAGCTGTTCACGCGCCGCGTGATCGAGATGCAGACCCGCTTCGATGCGGGCGAGGACGTGGCCGCCGAGCTGCACGGCATGCTCTCGCGCTGGCTGTTCAACCACATCCGCAACGAAGACACCGGCTACGTGGACTCGGCCAAGGCCTATCTGCGCATGGCGCGCGAGTCCAGTCCTGCCGCCGAGAAGGAAAGGCTCAAGAACGAAGTACTGCAGGAGCTGGAACTGCAGCGCAGGAAAAAGGGCTGGCTGGCACGGCTGCTCAATCGCTGATCGTCCTCCCCCCTGCAGCGCATCAACAAAAACGGCTCCCGAGGGAGCCGTTGACGTTTCACCCGGCGAAGGGCCGAGCGGCCCGGTGATTACTCGCGCACCACCAGCACCGGCACGCGCACGGCGCCCAGCACGCGCTGGGTCACGCTGCCCAGCATCAGCTTTTCCAGGCCACGGCGGCCTTGCGAGCCCATGATGATCAGGTCGGCGCCCGTGCTCTCGAGCACGCGCACGATGCCTTCGTGCACCGCATGGCCTTCGCCCACCACGGTGGTGGCGGTGATGCCGGCCTCGTCGGTGATCTTCTTGACGGCGTCCAGCGTGGTGTTGGCCTCGGCCGTGGCCGCGCTCAGGTACTGCGACTGGCCGTAGGCGAAGTCGGCGCCCACGCCCGTGAACGGATAGGGGTCCACCACGTAGACCGCCGTCAGCGTGCTGCCAAAGGCCTTGGCCAGCTCCACGCCCTTGTGAACCGCCAGCATCGAGCTGTTGGAGCCGTCCACGGGAACCAGGATGTGCTTGAACATGCGTTTTCTCCTTTGTGCTTGGCCGCCGTCAACAATCGGGGGCGGCCGGGTCGATGAACCAAAGTGTGCGCCCATCATGCGCCAGCGTCTTGAGCTGCATCAATCCTTGCGGCGACGCGTCAGCTCCGAGCCCTGGAAACCCTGGCGGCGATAGGTCAGCACCAGGGTATCGCGCACGCCGCCCGGCTGCTCGGGCTGGATGGGCGTGGTCTCGTGGATCATGCGGGCATCGTCCAGCAGCATCACCGACCAGGGCTCGGTCAGCGTGAAGCGCTGGCCGCTGGGGCCCGTGGCCTCGAAGATGCGTGTCTCGCCGCCCTTCACGCCCTCGCGCCCGACCAGGATCACGGCCACCAGGTCCACGCCGTCGCGGTGCGCGCCTTCGGGCGTGGGCCGGCCAATGCCGTCCGTGGTGTCGATGCGGAACTGGTGGGACTCGATGAACCAGCGCTCGTGCTGCACATCATCGCCCTGGGCGCAGAACACCTGGTCGGACAGGCCGGCAAGCGCCAGCAGCAGCCGGCTCCAGGTGGCGCTTTGCGCCGTGGCGTCGCGCATGGGATCGAACATGCGCAGCATGCCGCCATGCAGGGCGTTGTATTCCACCGGCTGCCAGTGCGCGCGGTGCTCCACCTGCTGCAGCCCGTCCTGCCCGGCGATGAAGCAGGAATGGCGGCGGCGCCGGTAGCGCCCGCCGTCCTTCAGAAAGGCATCGGGCGGCAGCTGGGCCCAGTCGGCATCGAGCGCATGCAGCTCGGTCAATGACACGCCTGCCCAGGCCGCGAATTCATCGGGGCGCAGCACCGCATAGCCTGCGTCGCGCAGCGACTGCGCTGCATTCTGGGGGGCGATATAGGGAGGGGGAAACGTGATGTGCGCCATAACCCGACAAGCTTACTCCTCGCCCGCACCCGTCCGGGCGAGGCGGGCTGCAAATTTGCGCAATGCTGTGGCGACAGGCGCGCATCAATGCGGGCGCTGCCCCTCGCTATTGCCCTGGGCTCACACCAGCGGCAACCCCACATAGTTCTCCGCCAGCGAGGTCGAGCCTGCACGGGAGTTGACGATGTAGTCCAGTTCCGCCTCCTGCACCTTGGTGTCGAAGCCGCCCGCGTCGGGGAAGCGGTGCATGAGCGAGGTCATCCACCACGAAAAGCGCTCGGCCTTCCAGACGCGGCGCAGGCATTGCTCGGAGTAGCCGTCGATGCCTTCGGGCGCCTTGTCGCGGTAGTACTGCGCGAAGGCGCTGGACAGGTAGCCCACGTCCGAGGCGGCCAGGTTCAGGCCCTTGGCGCCCGTGGGCGGCACGATGTGGGCCGCGTCGCCGGCAAGGAACAGGCGGCCGAAGCGCATGGGCTCGGTCACGAAGCTGCGCAGCGGGGCAATGCTCTTTTCCAGCGAGGGGCCGGTCACCAGGCGCTCGCGTGCCTCGGGATCCAGGCGCAGGCGCAGTTCGTTCCAGAAGGCTTCGTCGCTCCAGTCCTCGACCTTTTCGGTCAGCGGCACCTGCAGGTAGTAGCGGCTGCGCGTGGCGCTGCGCTGGCTGCACAGTGCGAAGCCGCGCTCGGTCTGGGCGTAGATCAGTTCGTGCGAGACGGGCGGCGTGTCCGACAGCAGGCCCAGCCAGCCGAAGGGGTAGACCTTCTCGAAGGTGCGCACCTTGTCCTGGGGCACGCTGGCGCGGCAGATGCCGTGAAAGCCGTCGCAGCCGGCGATGAAGTCGCATTGCAGCTCATGGACCTGGCCGTCCTTCTCATAGCGCACGACGGGGCTGTCGCCATCGAAGCCCACGGGCTGCACGTTGCTGGCCTCGTAGACCGTGGTCAGGCCCTCGGCGGCGCGCACTTCCATCAGGTCGCGCGTGACCTCGGTCTGGCCGTAGACCATGACGCGCTTGCCGCCGGTCAGGCCATGCAGGTCGATGCGGTGGCGCTGGCCGCCGAACAGCAGCTCGATGCCGTCGTGCGGCAGGCCTTCTGCGCGCATGCGGGCGTCGGCACCGGCCTGCTCCAGCAGGTCCACGGTGACCTGTTCGAGCACGCCGGCACGGATGCGGCCCAGCACGTAGTCGGCGCTGCGCTGCTCGATGATGACGTTGTCTATGCCCGCGCGGTACAGCAGCTGGCCGAGAAGCAGGCCGGCAGGGCCTGCACCGATGATGGCGACTTGGGTGCGCATTGATTTGTCTCCGTTGCGTTGTTCGATGTCATGGCCGGTTCATGCCATGGCCTGCGCCCAAGATTAGTTTTGAGGCAGCGCAAAGACGAGGGGCTGCAGCACGCGTTGCGCGGTGATCGCGCAATCTGCGCGACAATCGCGCACTACCTGTATGCCCGCCCTCCCCGCCCATGAACCAGCCCTTTCCCATCGACCCGGATGACTTCATCGCCGGACTGGCCAAGGGCCTGGCCGTGCTGGAGAGCTTCGACACCGAGCGCCAGCGCCTGAACGCCACCATGGCGGCCGAGCGCTCTGGCATCACGCGCACGGCCGCGCGCCGCCATCTGCTGACCTTGACGCACCTGGGCTACCTGGAGACGGACGGCAGCCATTTCTGGCTGGCGCCCAAGGTGCTGCGGCTGTCGGGCAGCTACCTGGCCTCGGCGCGGCTGCCGCGCATCGTCCAGCCCGTGCTCTACCGGCTGGCGGCGCAGACCCAGCTGTCGTTTTCCTGCGTGGTGCGCGATGGCCACGAGGTGGTCATCGTCGCGCGCAGCGCCCTGCACGAGCGCGGCCAGCGCCTCATGGCCCACGGCCTGCACCTGGGCAGCCGCCTGCCCGCCCATGCCACCTCCACGGGCCGCGTGCTGCTGGCCGCCCTGCCTGCGGCCGAGCTCAGGCAATGGCTGGCATCGCACGATCTGCGGCGCCTGACCGCCCACACGGTCACCGACAGCGCAGCGCTCGAAGGCGTGCTGGACGAAGTGCGCCGCCAGGATTTCTGCCTGGCCCTGGAAGAGCATGAGCTGGCCGTGCAGGCCCTGGCCGTGCCGCTGCGCAACATGGAGGGCCGCACGGTGGCCGCGCTCAACATCGTGACCTCGCCCCAGCGCATGGCGCCCGCCGACATGGCGGCCGAGCTGCTGCCGCTGCTGCAGGAGGCGGCGCGGGAGCTGCGGCCGCTGCTCTGAGGCCTGCAGACCTGCGACCTGCCGCCGTCGCTGCAGCCGCTCAGAGCGGCGCGCACACCTGCTGGCTCAGTTCGCGCAGGGCCAGCGAGGTCTTTCGGATCAGCGGCGTGGCCTTTTTCTTGGCCGACTGCGCCAGGCACAGCGTGCTCACCACATGGGGCGACTCGATGGGAATGCCCACCAGCTCGGCATCGGTCAGGTGGCTGCGCATGGCGCTGTCGGTCAGCGCGGCGTAGCCGTAGCCGCCGCGCACCAGGTCCAGGATGGCCGGCACGCTGGACACTTCCCAGACCACGTTGAGCTTGACCTGGGACAGCGTGGCCTGCGCTTCCATCAGCTTGCGGAAGATCTGGCCGTGCTGCGGCATGATCAACGGAAACTGCGACAGCTCGTCAAAGCGCACGCCGCTGCGCCCGCCCAGGGTGCGCGCCGGGCCGATCAGGCACAGGCGCTCTTCCAGCACGGGCGTGACCTCGATGTGCGGATGCGGCTCGGGCGTATAGACCAGGCCCAGGTCCATGCGGCCCGAAGTCAGCCATTCGGCAATGTTCATGGAAAAGCCCTCGACCACGGCCAGGCGGGCCTTAGGCATGTCCTTGCTGAACAGGTCGATCAGCGGCAGCGTCAGGCGCCGCGCCAGGCTGGGCGGCAGGCCCACCACGATGCGGCCCACGGGCTCGTCGCGCTGGCTGCCCAGATCCTCCTTGGCCAGCGCCACACGCTGCATGATGGCGTGGCCGTGCTCCAGCAGGCGGCGGCCCGCGTCGGTCAGCGTCACGCCGCGGCCGGTGCGGATCAGCAGGGTTTCGCGCAGCTCGGTCTCCAGCGCCCGCACCTGGCGGCTCAGTGCGGGCTGGGCCGTCTCCAGCAGCACGGCCGCCTTGCTGAAGCTGCCGGTCTCGGCCACATGCACAAAGGTCTCTATCTGCTGCAAATTCATGTTCTATCGTCTCCTCACTTATGCCATTTTGCTATAGCTGCTAGCGGCAGCCATGGCTAGGTGCTTTGCGGCGAACTGACACAATGCGGCGACTGGATGATCCAGCCGCTCCCGCAAGAGAGCGTAAAAAAACAAGAGCGGCCCGTGCATTCCCGGCATAGGGCCAAGCCACCCAGCAAGCCCAACAGCGACTCGGAGACAAACCATGAAAGACAGCGCCTTCAGCATCAATCGCCGCCAGGCGGGCCTCGCCCTTGGCGCCCTGGCCCTGGGCGCGCTGGCGCCTGCGCGTGCCCAATCGGGTGCCGCCGCCAACTGGCCCACCAAGCAGGTGCGCATCATCAATCCGTTCCCCGTGGGCGGCGGGCCGGACGGCACTTCGCGCCTGGTGGCCGAC
Source organism: Delftia sp. JD2 (assembly GCF_001682645.1). Taxonomy (NCBI): domain Bacteria; kingdom Pseudomonadati; phylum Pseudomonadota; class Betaproteobacteria; order Burkholderiales; family Comamonadaceae; genus Delftia; species Delftia sp. JD2. The sequence continues at coordinate 96,665 of NZ_LFJT01000017.1, read as the reverse complement.
AAGCTGGCGCGCCTGTGGAACCAGCCCGTCATCGTGGAAAACCGCCCCGGCGGCAACGGCTTCATCGCCATCGAGGCCTTCAAGCGCGGCGCCACCGACGGCACGGACATCATCCAGCTGGACAACGTCCACCTGGCCGCCTATCCCCACCTGTTCAAAAAGCTGCCCTACAACATCGACAAGGACTTCGAAGTCGTCCTGCCGCTGTTTCGCACCTTCTTCTTCGTCTGCGTGCCGGTCAACAGCCCCTACAAGACCGTGGCCGACCTGATTGCCGACGCCAAGGCGCGCCCCGGCAAGCTGAACTACGGTTCGTGGTCCGTGGGCAACCCGGTGCACCTGGGCTCGGCCCTGCTGGAGTCGCTGACGGGCACCAAGATGGAACACGTCATCTACAAGGAAACCAGCCAGCTGTACACCAGCGTGGCCACGGGCGAGCTGGCCTTTGCGCTGGGCTCCTCGGGCACGGCCGGCCCGCTGATGCGTTCGGGCAAGCTGCGCTTCCTGGCCGTGCTGGCACCCCACCGCCTCAAGGGCTATGAAGACGTGCCCACCGTGGCCGAGTCCGGCGGCCCGGCCGACGCCGTGGTCACCGGCTGGAATGCCTTTGCCGTCTCCAAGTCCACGCCGCCGGCCGTGGTCGAGAAGATCCGCCAGGACACCATGAAAGTCCTGCGCGAGCCTGACATCCAGCCCAAGTTCCAGACCTTCGGCTACGAGAACTACTTCCCCACGCCCGAAGAGTTCAAGGCCTTCATCGTCGAAGAGAACAAGCGCTTTGGCGACGTGATCCGCCGCGCCAAGATAGAGCTGTAAGCCACAGGCCACAGCAGGCCGCAGACGCAAAAAAGCCGCCGTGCCGCAAGGCCGGCGGCCTCTTTCATGCCGTCTTCAGCGCGACAGCCCGCGCGCCGCAATCGGCCACAGCGCGTGCACCACGCCGTCCTGCAGCACCACCAGTTCGTCGTGCAGGTTGAATGTCGGGTCCACGTGGGAGGGCAGCAGCTGCAGCACGCTGCCCAGCGCCGGCGCCTGGGCGCCCGGCTCCACGCGCACCACGCTGTGCTCGTCGTTGATGGCCACGCAGCGCAAGCCCGGCGTGCCGTACACGGCAGGCGGCCCACATTCGGCCGAGGTGGACTTCAGGCCCACGTCCAGGATGACGCGGTCCGGCGCGGGCGTGCTCATCACCGTGGACAGCAGGAACAGGCTGCTGCGAAAGGCCAGCGCCCCGCCCCACTCGTTGGCGCCGTAGTCACCATCCATGAAGGCATAGGAGCCCGGCTGCAGCTCGGTGTAGACGCCGCTGACCGCGTCGAACTCCACGCTGCCCGTGCCGCCGCCCGTGATGGTGTGGCAGGCCATGCCGTTGTCGCGCAGCAGTTGCGCGCATGCCGCCGCCTGGCGCGCCGCCTCCCGGCAGACCTGCGCACGCTCTTCGCGGCTGCGCCGGTGCTGCACCGCGCCGTGGTAGGCCTGCAGGCCCGCGAAATTCACGCCCGGCAGGTCATGCGCCTGCCGCGCCAGGGCCAGCACGGCCTCGGCACCCGTGACGCCGCAGCGGCCCTGGCCCACGTCCACCTCCACCAGCACGTCGATCTCCACGCCCGCCTGCGACATGGCCTCGGACAACTGCACCAGGTTGGCCGCGTTGTCCACGCACACGGCCATGCGCGCACTGCGCGCCAGCCGGGCCAGCAGCGCGTGCTTGGCGGGTCCCACCACCTCGTTGCTGATCAGGATGTCGCGCACGCCGGCCGCCACAAAGGGCAGGGCCTCGCTCACCTTCTGGCAGCAGATGCCGCGCGCGCCCAGCGCCAGCTGGCGCAGCGCGATCTGCGGGCACTTGTGCGCCTTGGCATGCGGGCGCAGCGCCACGCCGTGGCGGTCGGCCCAGTCCTGCATGGTGCGCAGGTTGGCGTCGAAGACGGTCAGGTGCAGCGCCAGGCTGGGTGTATCGACCCGGTCGAGCGGATCGCCGGGCCGTGCGGCAGGCTCCATTGCCAGGCCGCTGGAGTCATCGTGCAGGGGCATGGGGCTGTGCCTCATTCCTGCGGGGGCGCGTACTGGGCGATGACCTCGGCCTCGGTCATGGTCGGCGTCTGGTTGGCGAAGTCGTAGTAGCCGGGCTTCTTGTCGATGTAGATCTGCGTGGCCAGCTCGAAGTCCTGCGACTCGAAGGCGCCGGCCGGCACGAAGTACTCGCCCGTGGCGTGCAGCCGGTAGTACAGGTGCGTGCCGCATTGCCTGCAGAAGGCGCGCTCGGCCCATTCGGAGGAGGCATAGGTGCCTATGTGCTCGCCGCCCTCGAACTTCACATCGGGCCCGCAATGCACCGCGAGCATGGGGCCGCCGCCCCAGCGCCGGCAGTATCCACAGTGACAGGCGCCGATTTCCCGGGCCTGGGGAGAGACAAAGCTGACTGCGCCGCAAAGACAATGACCGTTCATGGTGCGTGGACCTTTCCGTGGGTTGCAAGTAGCTGTGATTATTCACAGGTGCCGCGCATCATAGGCGATGGCGCAGCACCTGCAAACCGCGGCGCCCTACACTGCGCGCCATGCAGCTTTTTCACTTCAGCGAAGACGGAGATATCCGGCAATTCCAGCCCCGCCCGGTCCTGAAGGCGGCACCCCGTCGCCAGGGGCAGGAGTGGCTCAACGGCCCCCTGGTGTGGGCCATCGCTCAGACGCATCAGCGGCTGTACCTGTTTCCGCGCGAATGCCCGCGCATCGTCATATGGCCGCACGAGCACAGCACCAGCGAAGACAGGGCCCAATGGCTGAACGCCCTGCCCGATGGAGCGCTGGCCGTGGCCTATGTGGAGACCGCCTGGGCCGCGCGCCTGCAAGCGGCCCGGATACACCGGTACGAGCTGCCAGCCGATACGTTTGAAAGCCTGGAGGACGCCGGCATGTACGTCAGCCGGCAGGCCGTGCAGCCCCTGCGCCGGGACCTGCTGGTCGATCTGCCGCAAGCGCTAGCGGAATGCGGCACCGAGCTGCGCATCGTCGATTCGCTGCAGCCGCTGCGCGGCGTCTGGGACAGCTCGCTGCATGCCAGCGGCATACGGCTGCGCAATGCGGCCAGCTGGGCCTGAGCGCCGGACGCCACGGCGACGGCAACCATAGGCAAGCACGTAGGCAAAAACAGTCAATTGCATTCGGACGTACGCTATAGTAACGAACGGTATCAAAAGCACGGTCTGCCGTATGACAAATGGACGACTGGATACCCTCCAGGAGGACCCCCAACCGAGGCTGAAATGCACGATGCCATCACCAACCCCACGCAAGCTGCGGTGACCCCGGTGGCGCCAGCCCCCCTGGAAATACCCGATTACGAACTGCTGGAAACCTTGGGATCGGGTGGCTACGGCACCGTCTACCGTGCGCGACACCGGCGCACGGGTGCATCGGTGGCCATCAAGGTCGTCAGGCTGCAGGAAGGCGGCCGCCAGGTGGAGCGCTTCCACCGCGAGACCATGCTGTGCGCGTCCCTGCACCATCCGCACATCGTCCAGTTGCTGGACAAGGGCGAGCAAGGCGACTGCGTCTACGGCGTCTTCGAATATGTGCCCGGCGAGACCCTCAAAAGCCTGATCCGCCGCCAGGGTGTGCTGACTGCCGCCGAGGCCGGTCGCCTCATGGCCGAGGTGCTCGATGCGCTGGACTGCGCGCATGCCGCCGGCATCGTGCACCGCGACCTCAAGCCCGACAACGTGATGGTCACCTCGACGGGCGCCGTGCGGCACGCCATGGTGCTGGACTTCGGCATCGGCACCGTCATTCCGCAGTTTGCCGGCCCGCAGGTCTCGCAGCTCACCATGGGCGACGAATGCCTGGGCACGCCCGCCTACAGCGCGCCCGAGCAGCTGCGCGGCGAGCCGCCCAGCGCCCGCACCGACCTGTATGCCTGGGGACTGATGTTCCTCGAATGCCTGACGGGCACGCCCGCCGTGCAGGGCGCCTCGGTGGCCGAGATCGTGCACCGCCAGCTCAGCCCGCAGGAAGTGCAGCTGCCGCCGGCCATCTCCACCCACCCCATCGCCACCTTGCTGCGCAAGGCACTCAAGAAGCGGCCCGCGGAGCGCAGCGACTCGGCGGCGGCCCTGCTCAGGGACCTCATGCGCGTGCGGCTGGACGATCTGGTGGGCCAGTTGCCCGCCGCCGCCCAGGTGCAGCAGGCGGACCTGACACGCACCGTGGCCACCACACGCGTGTTCTCCGAAGTGCGCCAGCTCACCGTGCTGTGCTGCAGCGTCTCCCTGTGGCCGGGCAGCGACATCCACGGCATGGACAGCGCGGCACGCACCGCAGGCCAGCCCTCGCAGGGGCTGAACATCGAAGACATCGAACTGCTGCAGCGCGAGGAACTCACGCTGTTCTCCGACGTTGCCACCCGGCGCGGAGGCATGCTGGCGGGCACGCTGGGCGACCGCATGCTGGTGCTCTTCGGCTACCCGCACACCAGCGACACCGATGCCCGCCAGGCCGGCATGACGGCGCAGGAGCTGCTGACGCTCAGCCGCAGCCGCGCGGCCGCCATCGAGCAGGTCCACGGACTGCACCTGGGAATCCGCATGGGCCTGCACACCGGCATGGCCGTGGTGGTCGGCGGCGAAGCGCCCTCGGGCCATGCCGTCAACGTGGCCATGCGGCTGGAGGCCATCGCCGATGCGGGCACCCTGCTGGCCAGCGAAAGCAGCCATCGCCTGCTGGCCCGCCATGCGCGCTTCGAGAAAGCCGGCAGCCTGCGCCTGCCCGGCCAGCCCACGGGCATGCAGACCTATCGCCTGGAGCTGGAACAGCCAGCCGAGCCACTGCCAGGGCCTTTGTCCGATGCGGCCTTGCAGTGCATAGGCCGCGAACCCGAACTGCAGCGCCTGAACGACGCATGGGCGCGGGCCCGCGAAGCCGGGGGCAATGCGCTGTGGATTCGCGGCGAGCCGGGCATCGGCAAATCTTGCCTGGCCGACATGCTGCTCGTCCACGCCAGGACACAGGGCGCGAACACCGTGGTGCTGCAATGCCAGCCCGAGCACCGCAACACTGCGCTGACCCCTTTCCTGGGCCTGATACGGCAGCGGCTGGAGGCGGCCGATCCCCCGCAGGACCACCGCGAGCAGATGCGCGAAGCCCTGCGCGCCGCAGGCTGCGATGCCGAGGCCGCCCTGCCCATTCTGTGCGCCTGGCTCTCGCTGCCCCTGGGCGACTGCGAGCCCAGCCGCATCTCGGCCGTCATGCAAAGGGCGCTGCTGCTGCAGTCCACCGCGCAATGGCTGCTGTACATGTCCGAAGCCCAGCCCTTGCTGCTGGTCGTCGAGGACGTGCACTGGGCCGACCCCACCAGCATCGAACTGCTGGAGCAACTGGTAGCGCGCCTGCCCGGGCGGCGCGTGCTGCTGGTGCTCACGGCGCGGCCGCAATGGCAGCCGCCCGAAGGCCTGCAGGCCGAGTGCGTGGACGTGCGGCGCCTGGAAGACGCGCAGGCCACCGAGCTGGCCCGCCAGACGCTGGCGCCGCGCAGGCTCAGCCCCGCCGTGATCCGCCACGTGGTGGAGCGCACCGACGGCGTGCCGCTGTTCATCCAGGAAATGGCGCGCATGCTGCTGGATGCCCACCTGGTGGAGCAGGACGGCGTCTGGGACTTTCGCCATGCCGGGCTGCCGGCCGCCATTCCGCTGACCCTGCGCGACTCGCTGGTCAGCCGCTTTGACCGCATCGGCCCGCTCAAGCCCCTGCTGCAACTGGCCGCCACCATGGGCCGGCACTTCGACTTCGGCCTGCTGTGCGCCTGCGTGGAACGCCCGCAAGGCGAGGTCGAGCAGGAACTGGCGCAGCTGGGCCAGGCCGGCCTGGTCATTGCCGATGAACGTGCGGGCGCCGGCGCCTTCATGTTCCGCCACGCGCTGATCCGGGACACGGCCTACGAATGCATGCTGGCATCGCAGCGCCGGCTGCTGCACCGCGACGTGGCCCTGGCCCTGATGCAGCACCAGCCCCAGCGCGTTGCCGCAGAACCCGCAGGCGTGGCCCAGCACTGGGCAGACGCGGGCGACCATGCCCAGGCCGTGGCGCTTGCGGTGCGGCAGTTGCGCATCACGCAGCTGCGCTCGCTCAACGATGAAACCATTGCCTACGCGCGCCACATCGACGACTGGCTGCACCAGCTCCAGGGCGTGGCCCAGCGCGAGGCGCGGCTGGACGTCAACAGCTACGTGACCCAGGCGCTGATGAACAAGCACGGCTGGGCCCATGCCCAGGTGGTGGAAAGCATCGCGCTGTCGCAGGAGCTGCTGGCCGGCCCCGGCGCCAACGCGGTGGCCGACTACAAGCAGGTGCAGCACCTGTGGATGCTGATCACCTACCACCACGTGGCCAGCAACCGCGAGGAAGTGCGCCAGCTCAGCCACCGCCTGCTGGAGCAGGCCGTGCGCCAGCAGGACACGGGCGTGCTGGTGGCCGCGCAGACCTACCTGGGCCTGGCCCACTACTCCGACGGCCGATTCGAGCAGGCCGAAGAAGCGCTGACCGACGCCATCACCCGCTACGACCCCGTGGCCCATGCCCACCATGCGGCCGAGTTCGGCTTCGACACGCGCGTCTGGGCTACCTGCGGGCGCGCCCTGGTGCGCTGGTTCGCCGGCTTCGACCAGGCCGCGCTGGCCGATGCGAACGACGCAGTGCGCCTGGCGCACGAGGTCTCGCACATCCCATCCCTGAGCATGGCCCTGCTCTACCAGGCCCTGGTCCACCAGGCACGTGGCGACAAGGAAAGCGCCTTGGCCACCACGGGCGAACTGCTGGACATCACGGCCCGCTACGGCCTGCCTGCGTTCTCGGGCTATGCGGACATCATCCGCTGCTGGGCGCTGGGTGACGGCGCAGGCAGCGCCAGCGCCGAGGGCATTGAGCGCGCCAGCGGCACGGCGCAGCTGCTCTGGGACATGGGCTGCCGCTACTGCCAGACCTACTACCGCTCCTTCGTCGCCGAAATGCTGGCGGCCAGCGGGCGCTGGGCCGAGGCCCTGGACAAGATCGACGAATGCCTGCGCCTGGCCGACGTACTGGACGAACGGCTGCACAGCAGCGAGCTGCACCTGAAGAAGGCCCGCTTCCTGCTGGCCATGGGCGCCGACCACGCAGCCGTGCAGGACAGCCTGGCCCAGGCGGCAGGGACTGCGCGCACCGCCGGCAAGTACCGCACCGAAACCGAGGCGCTGGCCCTGTCGCAGGCCCTGGCACCCGCCAGGCCGGACGTGGCCGCGCGCCTGAGTGAGCTGGCCGCGCTGCGGCCTGAACTGTCCGTGCACCTGTCCGGGCCCCGGCCCGGCCAGGCGCATTTTTCTTGAACCGAGGATGAAGTCACATGACCACCCAGCTGCAGAATACTGAACCGTTGCTCGCATTCCGCCTTGCCTACCTGCGGGCCATCGCCCGCTCCTGGCAGGATGACGCCTACCGCCGTGATCTGCTGGGGCAGCGCGACATCCAGCCCATGCTGCACCGCGACTTCAGCCTGCCGACCCAGTGGCCCCAGGTCGATGTGTCGCTGCGCCTGAGCGACGACCCCACCCAGCGCGCCGAATGGAAGCCCGTGCTCACGGCCGGCTGGATCGGTCCTGACGATGAATTCGTCATCGTCCTGCCCCAGGCGCCCCAGACCCACGCCTCCGAAGCGCTGGCCGCCTACTACCAGCTGTTCCCCAACTTCATGGGCGTCAGCACCTCGTTCGAGGAACCGAGCAACGGCACGCTCAGGGCCGCCCTGCCCACGGGCCTCGGCATCCCCGGCGGCGGCCCGGACTCGCTGCTGGCCTTTGGCGGCGTGGTGCTGCGCGCCATCGCCCTGGCCTGGCAGTCGCCCGAGTTCCACGCAGAGCTGACGCGTGACGATGGCAAGGACAAGGCCCCCGTGCTGAGCCAATGGCTGGGCTACAACAACCCGTTCAACTTCCAGGTGCGTTTCGAGACCGAGCAGGCCTTCACCTGGGATGCGGCACGCGGCGAATGGAACCTGCAGCGCGCAGACGGCACGGCCATCAAGAACGGCATCGTGCTGAACTACCCGGTGGCACCCGCCGAGCAGGACCTGTGGGCCATCGCCCTCACCTCCTACAACAACACCGGTGACGCCTACCCCTTCACCTGCTGATACGGCACCGGCGCAGCTGCAAGGGGCCACGGCCACCTTGCTGCTGACGCTGGCGGCACGTGCCCGGGCGGCAGGTCCGGCAGCTTCCTCGGAACTGCCGGAACTGCCGCCTTTTGCCGACCCCGAGGCTCGCCGCATTGCCGCCGCCCTGCCCCAGGCCAGCGAGGCCCATGCGGCCGACCCCGCCTTTGTACGCAGCGTGGTGCTGCGCTCGCAGCTGTTCGACCGGCTCACCACCGAATTTCTGACCGCCCATCCGTCCGGCCTGTGCATTGCGCTGGGTGCGGGCCTGTGCACGCGGCGCAACCGCCTGGCCCCCGAGGCCGGCACCGCACGCTGGCTGAACGTGGACCTGCCCGACGCCATCGCCCTGCGCGCGCAATACATTGCAGGCCCTGAAGCCAACCTCGCCTGCTCCATCCTCGACACCTCCTGGCTGGACACCGCCGCCCTGCCCGGCAACCAGCCCGTTCTGGTGCTGCTGGAAGGCGTCTGCCCCTATCTTCCCCAGGCTGCGCTGGAGGCCATGCTGCAGCAGCTGGCCCAGCGCTTTGCCGCGCCCGGCAGCCCGCCGTGCACCGTCGTGCTCGACCATGTGCACCCGGCCCTTGCGAGGCTGCCCATGCAGGTGGGCGGAATGCGCCTGCCCGTCGTCTCGGGCTTTGCGGACGGCGCGCAGATAGAGCGCATCCACCCCGCCATCCGCATCAGCCTGCAAGAGCACCTGTATGGCCGGTTCTCGCAGCAGCACCAGCTGTTCGAGACCGCCTTCCACGCCACCACCGGCCAGCACCCCTATGCCGTCGTCCGCCTTGAACTCGGAGCACCGTCTCTTGCCTGAGCCCACGGCCCCGGACCTGTTCGCCCACGCCTTTCGCTGGCACGAGAAATTCCTGCCGCCCGTGCAGCAGGGCGACCGCCTTTTGCTGGCCAGCGAACGCGACACCCTGGCCCTGGGCTCCGCCGCCGTGCTGGCGCTGAACGCCCCGCTGCAGGCCGGCACCAGCCTCATGCAGCACTGCGCCGCAGCGCCCGATGCGCCGCTTGCACAGATGCTGCACGCCCTGGGCCCCCTGCTGCGCCAGGGCCTGGTCCAGCCGGTGCTGCACAGCGACTTGAACGGCCACGGTTATCTGCAACCGGATTTCTCGGCCCCGCCCGTGCGCCTGCAGGCATCGGAGCAGATCAACATCGTCATGCTGACTGCAGCGCTGGACAGCACAGCCGCCTGCCGCTGGGCTGCGGCCGTTGCCGGGGCCGTTGCCACGCAGGCACCCGCCCCCGCCCCGCTCACCATCGTTTTCTGCGACGACTATCTGGACCCGCGCCTGGGCGCCATTGACGCCAACCAGCGTGCCGCAGGCCGGCCCTGGCTGCTGGTGCGGCCAACAGGCGAGCAGGCCATGGCGGGACCGCTTTTCAAACCCCAGGCAGCGGCCTGCTGGCATTGCCTCGCACACCGCTGGCAACGCAACCATCCCGCACGCGGCGGCAAGCACGGCCAGGCTCAGGACAGCGACCGCTGCCCGCCCGTTCGCGCCGGCGCCGACCTCATCGCCACGCGGCTGCAGGCCCTGCTGCCGACGGTGCAGCGCCTGCTGGCGCACACCGATGCGGCGCAAACCGTGTGGACGCTGGAGCCTGACCAGCCCCACCCGGTGGCCGCCCGCCCGCAGTGCCCGCATTGCGGCACGCCAGGGCTGATGGCCCTGCGCCAGCGTGAACGCATTGCGCCAGTTCCCGGCACGCATGCCGCGCGCGCCGACGGCGGCTGGCGCAGCGTGCCGGCCGAGACCACGGTGCAGCGCCTGTCGCAGCACGTCAGCCCGCTGACCGGCGTGATTGCCCGGGTCACGCCGCTGACGGCCGAGACAGACGAAGCACTCACCGTCTACCGCAGCGAAATCTTCAGGACACCGGCCCCCGGCAGCACCAGCCTGGCCGGCTCCGGAACACAGCTGTGCCTGGGCAAGGGCCTGTCGGCCATGCAGGCCCGCGCCAGCGCCATGTGCGAAGCGGTGGAACGCTACGCCGCTTTCCACCAGGGCGACGAAGCCGTGGTCATCGCCCCCGCCGCCGAGCTGGACGCGCCCTGCATCGCGCCCACGGAACTGGCCCGCTTCAGCGAGCGGCAAACCGCCGGCTTTGCCACCGACAGGCCGCCGCATGCCGTGGCCCCCAGCGCCGGCCAGTGCGAACCCCTGTGGTGGGCTCCCGCCTGGTCCCTGACCGCCGATGCGCGCCGCTACCTGCCGCTGGCTTTCTGCCTGGCCCATGCGCCCGCGCAAAGCCAGCACCACGTGGGCTGGACCTCCAACGGCTGCGCCGCAGGCAACACGCGGGAAGAAGCCATCCTGCAAGGCTTCATGGAACTGGTGGAACGCGACGCCGCCGCCATCTGGTGGTACGGCCAGATCCGCAGGCCCGCCATTGCGCAAGGCATTGCCCAGGCCACACGCCAGCGCTTGGACCGCAGCTGCGGCCCGCAATGGTCGTACTGGCTGCTGGACATCACGCATGACTTCGGCATACCCGTGGTCGTCTCCGTGGGCCGCCACGCTGACACCGGCCAATGGGCCGTGGGCTTTGGCTGCAGCCTGGACCGCGCCCTGGCCTGCGAACGCGCCCTCACCGAAATCAGCCAGCTGATCGCGGCCGGCAAAAGCTTTGCCGTGCCCGAGCCACTGCAGGCCTTCCTGCACCCTGCGGACAGCGCCGATGCGCCGCCGCAACAGCCTGCGCCACTGTCTGGGCACACGCCGGACACCACGCCGCCGGACATTGCCCAGGCCATTGCGCGCTGCGTGGACATCGCACGCGGCCTGGGCCTAGAAACCATCGTCTACGACCACTCGCGCCCCGACATCCCCCTGCACACCGTCAAAGTCGTGATTCCCGGTCTGTGCCATATCTGGCCGGAACTGGGCAATCCACGGCTGCGCAACGTACCCGTGGCCCTGGGCTGGCGCAGCCGGCCGCTGCAGGAATCCGAACTGAATCCGCAGGCTCTGTACGTTTGACAAACTGGAAAGCGCAGCGGGCATGTACTCTCTCAGCTTGGCAACAGGCTGCCGGCTCCGGGCCAATGCGCCCCCAGCCCACCCCCTGTTCACACAAGCCCCAAGGAGAATTCGAGGCGATGGCCCTCTTTCGTAACCAACTCGACGGCCGCATCGTCGTGCTGCGGCCCCTGCATACCTTCGGCCGCCACCCCTCGGTCTGCCAGACCGTCATGAAGGCGCCCGACGTCTCCCAGGTCCACGCACTGTTCCGCTGGAACCGGCAGACCTGGGAAATCGTGGACCAGAGCCGCAACGGCACCATGCTCAACGGCGTGCGCCTGGTCGCCGGCCGCTGGACCGTTTTGGCGGTGGGCGCCAAGCTCAGCATGGGCGAAGGCGCAGAAGCGGCCTGGACCGTGGAAGACCTGGGACCTCCCATCACCTGCCTGAGCCCCGGCCCGGGCCTGCCCCAGGACGGCCCCCTGGCCCTGAACCCGCGCGGCACCCTGCTGCCCGACGCGCAGGAGCCCGAAGCCAACGTCTTCTTCGAGGACGGCCGCTGGCTGCAGGAGTCCGGCGACGGCACCGAGCCCCTGGTCGATGGCGCCATGATCCACACCTCCGCTGGCAGCTGGGAATTCGTGCAATGCGACGACCTGGAATCCACGCGGGAAAGCAGCTTCGACCCGCGTGCGCCCAAGCCGCCGGAAGTGTCCTTTCGCTTCACCGTCAGCCAGAACGAAGAGCACGCCAGCCTGACCGTCATGAGCGACGGCAAGCCCATTGCGCTGGGCGAACGCATACACCACTACACCCTGGTCACCCTGGCCCGCGTGCGCCAGCAGGACGCAGAAAAAGGCCTGGCCCCCGCAAGCCAGGGCTGGATAGAACTGGATGCACTCTCACGCATGCTGGGCGTGGAGCCCTCGTACGTGAACATCCAGATCTTCCGCGCCAAGCACCAGATCCTCAGCGCCCTGCCCGAATGCGCTGCCTCGCCCGCCCTGGTGGAGCGGCGGCGCGGCAGCCTGCGCTTCGGGGACTTTGCGTTCGAGATCGAAGGCGGGGCGCGCAGCGCCTGAACGGCGAACTGCAACGGAGAACGGCAGGCACACGGCGCATCGCTCGCCGCATGTAATCAGCTGTAATTTTCTTGTTGTGCACACGTGAATAAAGTGGGAACCGGTTCTTGCCGCCTGCGGTGCGAACCCTCTCACCCTCCTCCCGGACCGGGTTGCCCGAGTCCACTGGCGCACCTGGAAGACGCAAATGAGCATGGACATGCGACGTGTACTGTTGATCCCCGCCAGCGCGCGGCCTGTTGACCCTGGCCTGGCCAGCCTTTCCATGGACGCACAGGTCTGGGAAAACGGCTATCCCCTGGTCGTAGGCAAGGCCCGCCACGGCCTGCTGCAGGACTTCTGGCGGCACTACTACGGCGAATCCGCCGCCATGTTCGTGGCCTCCGACCAGTTGCTGGAACTGCACAACGACATCATGGCCGCCATCCCCGCCTGCGTGGGCGAGATGCCCGTGCTGCGCTTTCTCAACGATCTCGGAAGAATGTGCCTGCAGGCGCATGGGGACGGCAGCGGGCTGCAGGTCATCGGCGACTGACGAAACGGATGACTCCTGGGGTTGCCGCGCGTCCCTGTCGCGGCATTGGGGCGCATGCACAATTGCATGCGCCTTTTTTGCGCCCGACCGACCATGAGCAACGCCCCGGATAGCCCCCCTCTTGCCCTGACCGGCAGCTGCCTGTGCGGCGCCATCGCCTATGAACTGCGGTCCAGCCCCAAGGCCGTGTCGCACTGCCACTGCCGCATCTGCCAGAAGGCCCACGGCGCCGCATTCGCCACCTACGGCAGCGTGCCGGCAAAGGACCTGGTCTTCACCCAGGGCCAGGAGCAATTGCGCTCCTTTGCCTCATCGCCCGGCATCACGCGCTGCTTTTGCCAGCAATGCGGCTCATCGCTGACGTGGCACAGCGCGCATTACGCAGAGGGCGCCTGGATATCAGTTGCTTTGGCCACGCTGGATTCGGAGTTGGTGGTGGGTGGGCAGCGGCATGTGAATCGGGGGGTGGGGATGGGGTGGGTGGATTTTGGGATGGGGTGATCGGGGGCTGGTTCTGCCAGGAGCGGCTGCTTGCGACGCCCGCTTGGGTTGTCTGCTTCAGGCTGGATACGGTCGTTCGCCGTTCCAAAGCGAATGTCAGCGGCTGCCGGAACCGGCCATTGCGGCCATTGCGGCCAAAGCGGATCGAGGATGACTGCCCACACAAAGTGCTTGTGAACCCGCTGATGCTGGCATCCCCTTGATCTTTCCGCTATTGAATGTGCGAGAAAACGGCCAGCGGGGTGTCGAAGCCATGAATGGCAGGAGGTCAGGCGAGCAAACCGGCTACCGCGACGGTATGGCAGGCGCTGCCGGCAACCACGAACAGATGCCAGATGCCGTGCGCGTGGCGCATGCTCGCCAGACGACGGTAGAACACCGTTCCTGCCGAATAGAGCAGTCCGCCGGCGAGCAGCCAGGCCAGGGTCTGCGCACCATGGCGAAAGGCCACCGGCACCGCGCCCCCCAAGCTGAGCCAGCCAAGGCTGATGTACAGGGACAGGCGCGGCGGCGAATCGAAACCCAGTGCACGTATCGCACCCTGGAATGCGAGCCCCCATACGCCGCCAAGCAGCAGCCAAGCCCACAAGCCAGGGGGCGCCATCAAGGCAAAGGGCGTGTGGCTGCCGGCAATCAGCAGGTAAATGCAGGCGTGGTCGAGGCGCTGCCAGAAACGCTTGCGCACCCCGGTACAGCCATGAAAGAGGGCCGATGCGCCGAACAGCGCCGCCAGAGACAGGCCAAACACCACAGCGCCCACAATCTTGCGCGCATCGCCGCCGGCCACCGTTTCGCAGATGAGAACCACACTGGCCGCCAGGCCCACGGGCAGGGCTGCCAGATGACTCCAGGTATTGAACCGTTCGCCGGGCTGGCCCCAAACGCAAGGGCCGCGCGGCGAGCCGGCCTGCAAATCTTGCATGGAGCCTCCTGGCGCATGGCTGAGCAACGCCGGGCGCGGTGGCCCGGCCCGGCCACCCTACGGCCCAGACGTGACAGGGCAATGATGGCAACGGACACGCTGGAGAGCCCGTCCACCGGACACCACACGACGTGCAGCGGCAAATTGAAACATCAGGCCTTGAAACCATCCTCAAACCATCCATATGGATGGCATAAGGATGTTCCATGGCCACAACCACCTCCACCCCTCGCATGAGCGAATCCGAGAAGCTCACCATCAATCTGGGCTATGTCGACCTGGGCCAAATCGACCTGCTGGTCGCCGAAGGCTTCTACGCAAACCGCAGTGATTTCATCCGTACAGCGATACGCAATCACCTGCGCAGCCACGCGGACGCGTTGCAACAGGTCGTCGCCCGCAAGATGCTGGTCCTGGGTATGCAGCATTTCTCCCAGGCCGATCTCCTGCGGGTGCAGGCTGCCGGGGAAAAGCTGCAGATCCGGGTGCTGGGCTTGGCCAGCATCGCGCAGGACGTGCCTGCGCAGCTGGCCGCAGAAACCATCGAATCCATCACGGTGCTGGGAGCGCTCCAGGCCAGCCCCGCCGTTCGTGCCGCTCTGGCCGGCCGCATTACCTGAGAACCATTCCATGAAACAGCTTTTTCACGACATGCTGGGCGAGGCTACACGCCTGACGCGCACTGGCAATTTGCTGGAAGCAACCGAGCTGATTCAGCGCACGTTGCGAGGCGAAAGCGCGCCCGCGCCCGCACCCCACGGCAAGACAGCCGCAACCAGTCACAGGGAAGAAGGCTGGATCGTCGATGCCGAAGCCCGTTTCATCGACGATGCTCCCGAACTCGCCGTGCCTGCGGGCTCATCGCAGGCAGACACCTGCGGCGACGAGCAATGGCTGCGCGGCAGCTACTCGCACGGAGGCCGGCAGCTGGCCTATCGGCTGTATGTGCCGCCAGGCAGTGCACTTGAAGCGGGGCCTCGGCCGCTCGTCCTCATGCTGCACGGTTGCACCCAAGGGCCGGAAGACTTCGCCGCCGGCACGCGCATGAATGACCAGGCACGCAGGGCTGGTGTATTGGTGCTCTATCCCGAACAAACACAGCATGCGAACTCGCAAAAATGCTGGAACTGGTTCAAGGCCCAGCATCAGCAGCGGGGCCGGGGCGAGCCAGCACTGCTGGCGGGCCTCACACGCCAGATGGTGGCTGACCATGGCGCGGACGCATCGCGTGTCTATGTCGCCGGACTATCGGCTGGAGGTGCAATGGCGGACATATTGGGACGCACCTACCCTGAGCTGTTCGCCGCCGTGGGCGTGCATTCGGGCTTGCCCGCCGGTGCTGCGTCCAATCTGCCATCAGCCCTCGAGGCGATGCGAAGAGGCGCAGCATCAGGCTCGGCCAGCGGTCCCAGCGTGTGTCCAGTGATCGTGTTTCACGGCGATGCCGACACGACGGTGCACCACGACAACGGCGCGGCCGTGGTGAATGCTGCACGCAGCGCGCAAAGTCCCCAAGGCGCACCTCGCGTCATCCAGGGCCATGCGCCGAACCGCCAGCGATTCACCCGCTCTGCCTATGTCGCGGCCGACGGAAGTACCGCCATTGAACACTGGCAACTGCATGGCGCAGGCCACGCATGGTCCGGCGGCAGCTCAGAGGGCAGCTACACCACGCCAGGAGGAATCGACGCCAGCGCCGAGATGCTGCGCTTCTTCCTTTCGCACAAGCGTGCTCACGGCTGCTGACGTGCGGCACCGGCAGCGAGCTCGCGAGGAGGCCCTGGGCGGCAGCAACCGCTGCGGAGCAGCCGGCAGCTGCAGATTTCCGAACACTGGTCTCAGGCTGAGAGCTGGACGCAGGAGCTTCAACATCGAACATCGGCGGCGATCAACAGTTGAACTTGATGGTCGCTGGCTGCAATCTCCAAGAATCGGCGTCCACCTCGGCCCGGCCCCTTGGCGACGATTCACCGTGCCATCAGGCAAAATCCGGAACATCGGGAACGCTTGGCGTCAGGTCTGCCGAGAGGCCCAACTTGAAGAATGGAACAGTATCAATGGCACTGACGAAGAAGGGCGAGTTCTGGTACGGGACGACTTCCGGCGACACCCAAGCCGAGCTGCGCAGCTACAGCGTTGCGAATGGCCATGAGGCCGTCCGGTTTGCCTCGTCCAAATGCGATTGCGGGTGCCGGACTTTTGCGCTGCAGACGGATGAGGAAGCCGGCGTGGCCATCCGCACCTGCACCGACTGCGGGCAGGAACACCTGATGGGCGACAGCGCGGAATATGTTGAAGAGGCCACCCCCGAGGCACACGAGTGCGTGTGCGAGAACGAGACGTTCGAACTGGTGTCCGGCGTCTCCGTGTACGAGGGCACACACGACGTGCGCTGGTACTACATCGCTTGCCACTGCGTGGAATGCAACCTGGTTGGGGTCTTCGCAGACTGGAAGTGTGAAGCGGGTGATGCGGCGGCCTTCCTCGCCAAAGTATGAGCGCGTGGGATCAAGACGCGCTGCTCAAATATCTGGTCAATCGTGTTTGCCGGGTGCATGCAGGCGATAGCGCAAAAAGCGAGTCCCCTCGATATCCAATGCGCCATCTGGCCGAAATCCCAGCTTGAGAATCCCTTTTATTCTGGTTCTTGAAGGTGGCAGCAAAATCGTGATGGAGTTCAGCCCCAAGCCAGTGAATGCACGTTTCACTATCTCTTGATAGATGGCCTTGCCACTTCCCCAGAACTTGGGGTGAAGCACCAAAGCGAGGTCGGCATCACCTTCCTCGTACTGCAAGCCGCCCCAGCCGGCAAATTGCTGATCAATTTCAAACGCCCATGGCCCATAGCCGTATTGCTGCCACTGGGCATCTTTTTTCTGGGCCCATTCATTTGCTTTCGCCAGGTCGAAATCCGCACTTCCAAGCGGCATTTGTCGCAGCACATCTGGATTGTTGTTCAGCGAAACAATATGAGCCGGATCAACTTCAGTGAGCCGCTTAAATTTCAAATTCATGCCTGTATCTGGTTGTCTATCCATCAAATTCAAAGCGTACAAAAACGGTGGTTGCCGACCGTGTATCTGAGCGTCAGCCAAGGGGGCAGCAGTCCACAGTAAGGGGTTGCTGCTGCTGCAAGGCAGGCCCCATGCGAGCTGCGGCCTGCTTCCAGCTAGCCCTGGTATCGCAGGTGAACAAGAGGATAAGGGCGTCCCTGCGAATCCACCTCCGAACGTCCAGTTTCAACGAACCCCATCCGTTGATAGAAGCCAACGGCTTGGGAGTTCTGCATGTTGACGTCTGTGCTCAATTGCCCGTGCAGCCCCAATCCATGCTGCAACAACCTGCGGCCGATGCCGGTGCCACGGACATCCGGATCGATGAACAGCGCCTCCATGTGCGTGCCATCGATCAGCATGAAGCCATGGGGCTGGTCATGTTCATCGACAGCAACAGTCACCGGCGCATGAGGCAGAAACTCGACCACTTCGGCATCAATGGCCTTTCGATCATCGGGACTGAGAAAGTGATGGGTGGCGTCTACGGAACGCCGCCAAAGGTCAACCAGAGCGGCACCATCTTCAGGACGTGATGTGCGGAGTGTGTACATGGCAACTTTGCAAATGATTCAGCTTGCGTGAAGTATGACGGTACACACCCGCTAAGTCGTCGCGGCCCCCGTTGTACACACTGAACGGCGGCGCTGTTTCGGCAGCGCCTATGCGTGGGTCGCAATAGGAAACTTTGCGGAGCCCCTGAGTCCCGCCGGCAACTCATCTGAAACCCGTCGCTGGGGCGGCTTTGCCTTGGTGACAGCTTGGCTTCACTTTCTGATCAGTGGTGCGCAAGCACCGCCCAACGCGCGGCGACGCACAGCCACCAGACCCGCCGCCAGCAGCGAAAGCAGCGCCAGCGCCCAGGGGCCGAGTGCGGGGATGGCCTGCGGGGCCAGCAGCACGGGCAGGCCGGGGTCGGTGATCTGGTTGGGCACGGAATCGCTGTCACCCACGCCGCCATCGGCCAGGGTGAAGGTCACGCTCAGGCCGTCGGGCGCAAACTGCGCACCGGGCAGCGCATACCAGTGCGGCTGCGCGCAGGCAGCGCTGGTGCAGCCCAGCCCGTCAGGGCTGGGGCCGTATTTGTAATAAACGGCCCCCTGCGGAACTGGTGTGGTGAAGTGCACGGTCACCTGTGCATCTGCATTGCCAGCGACACGCCCCAGCACCAGCCCCAGCGGCGCGTGCACCGCACGCACATGGGACGGCAAGGGCGCGGGCAAGGTGGAGGCAAAGGCGGCGCTGCTGATCTCCCAGCCATTCGCGCCGTCCACCTCCACCGCCCCCAGATTGCCGTTGCCGCCCGCACCCTGCCACGGTGCGCTGCACTGCTGCGCTGCGCCGCCATATTCACCGCTGCACTGCCATTTGTATTGGCCGCCAGCGGATAGCACGGTCCCTGGCGTGCCCGTGACGCACAGATTCGCGCTGGGCTTGAAGGCCACAGCGCCGTTGGCCGCTGAGCCGCAGGTGGCATCGACCGGATCGTGGGTGAAAGTGGCGCTCACGCTGCGCGGGCTGGTCACATTGGTGAGCTGGCATGCACCCGTGCCCGTGCAATCACCCGCCCAACTGGTGAAGTGATAGCCCGCATCGGGCGTGGCGGTGCAGCTTGCGCCCTGCCCATGGTTAACGGGGTTGGGTGCGCAGGTGACCGTGCCGTTTGTGGTGACGGGGGCGATGCTGATGGGGTAGGTGTTCAGCGCGAAGGTGGCACTCACGCTGCGCGGGCTGGTCACGTTGGTGAGCTGGCATGTCCCCGTGCCCGCGCAATCGCCCGACCAACTGGTGAAGCGGTAACCCGCATCGGGCGTGGCGGTGCAGTTTGCATCCTGGCCGTGGGTGACGGGGTTGGGCGTGCAGGTGACTGTGCCGTTGGCCGGGGCGGGGACGATGCCGATGGAGTAGGTGTTGAGCACAAATGTGGCACTCACGCTGCGCGGGCTCGTCACGTTGGTGAGCTGGCATGCCCCTGTGCCCGCGCAATCACCTGACCAACTGGTGAAGTGATAGCCCGCATCGGGCGTGGCGGTGCAGCTTGCGCCCTGCCCATGGTTAACCGGGTTGGGTGTGCAGGTGACCGTGCCGTTGGTGGTGGCGGGGGTGATGCTGATGGGATAGGTGTTCAGCGCGAAGGTCGCACCCACGCTGCGCGGGCTGGTCACGCTGGTGAGCTGGCATGCACCCGTGCCCGCGCAATCGCCTGACCAACTGGTGAAGTGGTAGCCCGCATCGGGCATGGCGGTGCAGCTTGCGTCCTGGCCGTGGGTGACGGGGTTGGGTGCGCAGGTGACCGTGCCGTTGACGGCGGCGGGGGTGGCGATGGAGTGGGTGTTGGGCGTGAAGGTGGCCGAGACGGTGCGCGACGCGGTCACGCTGGTGAACTGGCATGCACCTGTGCCCGTGCAATCGCCCAACCAACTGGTGAAGTGGTAACCCGCATCGGGCGTGGCGGTGCAGCTTGCATCCTGGCCGTGGGTGACGGAGTTGGGCGTGCAGGCGACTGTGCCGTTGGCCGGGGCGGGGACGATGCCGATGGAATAGGTGTTGAGCACAAATGTGGCACCCACGCTGCGCGGGCTGGTCACGTTGTAGAGAATGCACGCGCTGGCAGTGCCCGCGCAATCGCCCGACCAATGGGTGAAGTGGTAGCCCATAGCGGGCGAGGCGACGCAGATAGTGTCTTGCCCATGGGGCACGGGGTTGGGCGTGCAGTTCACGCTGCCGCCGGTGACTGCGGGGGTTGCAATGGCGTAGGTAATGGGCGCGAAGGTGGCTCCCACGCTGTGCGCGCTGGTTACGTTGGTGAACTGGCATGCACCCGTGCCCGCGCAATCGCCCGTCCAGCCGGTGAACTGAAAGCCCGTTTGCGGCGTGGCAGTGCAGCCAGCGCCCTGGCCGTGGGGCACGGGGTTGGGCGTGCACGACATGCTCCCGCCTGTGGTGGCAGTGGTGGTGATGGCGTAGGTGATGAGCGTCGTGTTGGCAGAGACGGTGGTAGTCCCGAGAACCACGGGCTGGCAAGCTCCCGTGCCGCTGCATGCGCCGCCCCAGCCGCTGAAGGGGCGGGCGACTGAGTCATGCACCGTGGCCGTGCAGGTGGCGCTGGAGCCATGGGTCACGGGGTTCGGGGTGCACTGTGCGCTGGCGATGCCCGCATCCGTGTTGACTGTCACCATGTATTGGCGCGGTGCCAGGCAAGCGGCCGTGGTGCCGCCGCTGATGCCCGCGCAATTCCAGCGGAAGGCATCGGCCGCGGCAGACTGGTTGGTGGCCGAACCGGCGCTGCACAAGAGGGTTGGCAAGGTGAGCGAAGGCGCCGTGCTGCCACACGCGCCGTTGGTGGGCGGCGGGGCGAAGGTGGCGCTGATGGTGCAATTGCCGGTAATGGTCGCAGTGGTGTAGGTGTTGCCCGCAAGCGATCCGCCGCAGCCGCTGGCCTGCACCGTATAGCCCGGTGGCGTGGTGAGCGTGAAGCTGGCCTGCTGCCCCGCCGCTACATCGCGCCCCGCCTCGATGCTGCCGCCGCCCGTGGCCTGGGAGGTAACGAGGTAGGCGCGAGGCACGGAGCATTGCGGCGAAGGGTTGCCGCCGTAGCTGCTCTGGCACACCCAGGAGAAGGAGTAGGTATCACCCATCACGCCGCTGGTCGTGCCCACGCTGCACAGCAAGGCATCTGGCGGATAGCGGCGAGGCGTGGCGCTGCTGGCACTGCCGCACACGCCATCGAGCTGCACGGAACCGGCCTCGACCGTCATGCCGATGGAGGTCTGCGGCTCGGCCACCCAGGCCGGGTTGTGGCTCGCCCCTGAATACCAGGTCAGCCCGTCGTTGGTGGCCGTGGTGATCTGGCGGCGGATCATGGTCTGACCGATGCTGCGCACCACCACCCAGGCAAAGTCGCCCGCCGCCACAATGCGGTCGCCCGTGAACACGCGCATGCCTGGCGTGGCCGCGTCGGCGGTGAAGGGGGCGCAGGCCGTCATGTCCACGAACGGCGTGGCGGCGCTGGCGTCGGTTGCGCACACTTGCAGCTCGAACTGGTCGATCTGGGTGAGATTCATCTTCACCTGCGTGATGCGCAGCGACTGGCTGCCAATCGGGATCCGGTTGGCCACCCACAGGTTGGTGTGGTAGCTGGAGTTGTGCTGGATGAGCCACGGGTCATTGGCGGCTGCCAGGTTGTCGAATACCGTGACTGCACCAGCAGACACTGAAGCCGCCGCCGTCAGCAGCAGCATGGCAATTCGAAGGGCAAGGGTTTTCATGGCGATGTGGTGGGTGGGTGGAGCTGTGTTCCACCCAGCCGCGATCGGCCATGAAAAATGCTTTCAGCACTTGTGTATCAAGCGCTGAAAGCCATGTTTATGGAAGCGTGTGGCACGGGTGGATGCGCACTGCCGGCCATCTTGCGGGCGCGCAGCCCTGGCGGCTTGACTGTGCGTTCGTGCCGCGCTTGACTGGACGTTTCGCAAGCCTCACCCCCCCCAAAAAAAAGGGGCGTTCCCCTCCCCTCCCGCGCTATCATCCGCCCCGGCCCCCTGTCCCGGGGCTGATGCTTCAAAACATCCGTCGTATAGCGGCACAGCCTCTCCGAAAGCGAGGCTTGGTACAGCGAATCCATCAGTCAACGCAGATGCAATGGCCTGTGGTTTCGATCCGCAATGGAGCACGGAACAATGAACGTCGTTTCTCTCGCCTGCGCGCCGTCTTTTGGCGCAGTCCCTCCCTCATGCCAGCCCTTTGTGTCCGGCCAACTGCGGAGGGACATGGCATGAACCCCGCCCAGCCCTCCCCCGCCACAGACAGCCACAGCACCCGGCAGCTGTCCAACGCCCTCACCCAGGTGGACCATCTCGTGCAGCAAGGCTGTGCAGAAATCTCCGCCATCGCCCAGCTGGCCCTGGCCTGGCTGGAGACCCCCAAGGGCCATCGCCACATGGACGTGGTGGCCCGCGCCCTGCAAAGCATCCGCGACAGCGCCGAGACGCTGGCCGACTACGCCGGCACCGAGGCCCAGGCCATGGGCTGCGGGTTCGAAGACGCGGCCGAGATGCGCCGCGCTGAAGCGGCCGAGGCGGCGGCAAAGGCCATGGCCCACCTGTTTGAACGCCGCGCCAATATGCCGATGCCTGCGCAGGACGGCAGCAGCTGATGCGTCAGCGCGCCAGTCAACCGACGCTCAGCCCACGCTCAGCCGCAAGGCAAGCGCGACCAGCGTAATGGCAAGGACCGGAAGGGTCAGGACGATGCCGACGCGCAGGTAGTAGCCCCAGCCAATCGTCATGCCCTTGCGGGCCAGCACATGGAGCCAGAGCAAGGTGGCCAGGCTGCCGATGGGCGTGATCTTGGGGCCCAGGTCACAGCCGATCACATTGGCATAGACCATGGCTTCCTTCACCAGCCCCGTGGCCCCGGAGTGCTCGATGGACAGGGCGCCCACCAGCACCGTGGGCATGTTGTTCATCACGGAAGACAGGCCCGCCGACAGAAAGCCGGTGCCTATTGCGGCGCCCCACACGCCGCCGCCTGCAAAGACTTCCAGCACCCTGGCCAGGGCGCCGGTCAGCCCAGCGTTGCGCAAGCCATAGACCACCAGGTACATGCCCAGCGAGAACACGACTATCTGCCATGGCGCGCCCTTCAGGACCCGGCCTGCGCTGATGACCCGGCCATGGGCGGCGACGGCCAGCAAGAGCAGCGCACAGGCTGCGGCCACCGCGCTGACGGGAACGCCCAGCGGCTCCAGCCCGAAGAAGCCCAGCATCAACAGCGCCAGCACGGCCCAGCCTGCGCGGAAGGTGGCCGGGTCCCGGATGGCGGCCGATGGCGGCTGCAGGCGCTCCAAGGCATAGGTGCGGGGCAGATCCTTGCGGAAGAACAGGAAGAGCACGCCCAGGCTGGCGGCCACGGCAACCAGGTTCACCGGCACCATGACCGACGCGTAGTCGTTGAAGCCGATGCCGAAGAAGTCCGCCGAGACGATGTTGACCAGGTTGGACACCACCAACGGCAGGCTGGCCGTGTCCGCGATGAACCCTGCCGCCATGACGAATGCCAGGGTGCTTGCGGCAGAAAAGCCCAGAGCCACCAGCATGGCCATCACGATGGGCGTCAGGATGAGCGCGGCGCCATCGTTGGCAAAGACCGCAGACACCACGGCGCCCAGCAGCACGATGAAGGCAAACAGGCGCCTGCCGCTTGCGCGCCCCCAGCGGGCCACGTGCAGTGCAGCCCAAACGAAGAACCCGGCCTCGTCCAGCAGCAGGCTGATGATGATGACCGCCACGAAGGTGGCGGTTGCATTCCAGACGATGCCCCAGACGACGGCGACATCGGCCCAGTGCACCACCCCCAGGGCCAGTGCCACGATGGCGCCGAGCGACGCGCTCCAGCCGATGCCCAGGCCTGCGGGCTGCCAGATGACCAGGACAAGGGTGGCTGCAAAGATCAGGAGGGCCGCAAGCATGTGCTGTTTTCTTCGGGGATGTGCAGGCGGCAGCGGAGGCCGCAGCGGTTTCGGTGGCAGGTGTCGAAAGCAGGTGTCAGTGACAGGCTTCAGTCACGGGCCAGGTCGCGGGCAGACTGCTGCAGCGCGTGCCTGGCCAGGGACGATGGCGGCAGGTTGACGAGCCGCTCCAGGCGCTGCCGCATGGCCAGCAGGGTCTGGCGGAATGCGGCCTGCCGGCCTTCGTCGCTGCCTTCGGCCCGCGACGGGTCCGCGTAGCCCCAGTGCGCGGTGGCGGGCTGGCCCGGCCAATAGGGGCATGCCTCGCCAGCGGCGCTGTCGCAGACGGTGATGACCAAGTCCATAGGGGGCGCATCAGGCGCGCCGAACTCGTCCCAGCTTTTGCTGCGCAGGCCTTCGGTGCAAACGCCCGCCTGCTCCAGCGCCGCAATCGCCAGCGGATGGGGCCGCTGGTTGTCGCGGGGGCTGCTGCCTGCGGAGTAGGCCTTGAAGCGCCCGCCGCCGAGGTGATTCAGAAGGCCTTCCGCCAGGATGCTCCGGGCAGAGTTGTGCGTGCACAGAAACAGGACGTTCAGGGGTTTGTCGGAAGTCATGGCAGGAAATGTTCGGGGCGGGGAAACCGGGGGAGCAGCGTCAGCAGGACTTGCAGGACATGTCGGCCACCTCGCATGACGCACCTGCACAGCAGTTCTGCGTCAGGAAGCCGAGCAGGCCGTTCATGCGCTCATAGGCGGCGCGGTACACCAGGTTGCGGCTGGCCCGCTCCTGCGTCACCAGGCCCGAGCGGGTCAGTTCCTTGAGATGGAAAGACAGCGTGGTGTTGGCGGCGCCCAGGCTTTCTGCCATGACGCCCGGCGTCAGCCCCTCGGGCCCGGCCACGACGAGCGCGCGGAAGATGCGCAGGCGCAAGGGGTGGGCAAGCGCGGCCAGGGATTCGACGACTTCAGATTCATCCATGGGCGAATCATACGATATTTCAACAAATATGGAA
The DNA here is from genome assembly GCF_001682645.1 of Delftia sp. JD2. NCBI lineage: Bacteria > Pseudomonadati > Pseudomonadota > Betaproteobacteria > Burkholderiales > Comamonadaceae > Delftia > Delftia sp. JD2. The sequence continues at coordinate 71,953 of NZ_LFJT01000017.1, read as the reverse complement.
ATATAGGCCAGCCGGCGCTGACCGATCGTGCCAGCCCATGCCATCCCACGCCACCCCATGCGGATGGGCACCCATGGCTGACCGCCGTGCCCGGATGCCGAAAAGCGCAGGCAACCGGGCACGGTCCGACCTCAAGCGCCCTGCGGCAGATAGCTTGGCCGGGCCGCCGTCATGCCGCGCTTGACCTGCTGGGTGAGCTCGTCGGCCAGCACTTCATCGAGCCCGGCCTCCAGTCCATCCAGCGCGCGGCTGACGATGTCCTCGGGGCTGGACTTCGGCGCGTCAAGCCCGCGCGTGAGGTCCGTGTCGACATAGGCCATGTGCAGGCCCAGCACCTGTGTCTTCTGCCCTGCAAGCTCGCTGCGCAGGGCGTTGGTGAGCGACCAGGCGGCCGACTTGCTGGCCGAATAGGCGGCCAGCTCGCCGCCGTTCACCCAGGAGGCCACCGACAGCACATTGAGCAAGGCCCCGCCGCCGTTGGCCTTGAGAACCGGCGCGAAGGCCTGGCTCATGCGCAGCACGGCGAAGAAGTTGGTCTCGAAGATGCGCCTGGCGACCTCTTCGCTGTCGGGCGCCATGAAGCCGCCGGGCTGGGCGATGCCGGCGTTGTTGATCACCAGCGTGACGTCCGACGCCTGCGCCGCGGCGGCGGCCACGTCCTGCGGGCGGTTCACGTCCAGCTGCAGGGCATGCACGCCGGGCTGGGTGACGGTGGCGGGGTCGCGCGCGCCGGCGTAGACCTTGCGGGCGCCACGGGCAAGCAGCTCGCGTGCGAAAGCCAGGCCGATGCCGCGATTGGCGCCGGTGACGAGAACAACAGCGTTTTCAATTTTCATGGAGCACTCCAGGGGTGGGGAAAAACAGATTCAACGGATCTTGATGACGACCTTGCCCTTGGCATGGCCGGCTTCGGCATAGGCAAGGGCCTCGTTGGTGGACTCGAATGCGAAGACCTTGTCCACGACCGGGCGGATGGCGCCTGCCTCGATGAGGCGGGTGATCTCGCGCAGCTGGCCGCCGTTGGCCCGCATGAAGAGGAAGGAGTAGTCAATGCCACGGCCTCGCGCCCGGCGCCTGACACCGAAGCTGAGCAGCCGCATCACCAGCCGCACGAATGCGGGCGCCGCGATGTTTCTGCCAAATGCGGGATCGGGCGGGCCGGAGATGGAGACCAGCTTCGCGCCGCCCTTGAGCACGCGCAGGGATTTGCCAAGCGTCTTGCCGTCCTGGCTGTTGAGCACCACGTCGTAGTCGTGCAGGACGTCCTCGAAGGCCTGCGTGCGGTAGTCGATGGCGACATCCGCACCCAGGCTCCTGACCAGCTCGAAGTTGGCCGCGCTCGTCGTGGTAGCCACAGTGGCGCCCAGGTGCCTGGCCAGCTGGATGGCGAACGTGCCCACGCCGCCGGAGCCGGCCTGGATGAAGACCCTTTGCCCCTTCGACAGCTTCGCCGTCTCCACCAGGGCCTGCCAGGCCGTCAGGCCCACCAGGGGGATGGAGGCGGCCTCTTCCATCGTGAGCCCCTTCGGTTTTGGCGCCAGCGACGACTCCTTGACCGGCACGAACTCCGCGAACGTACCGATCCGGAAATCGTCCGTGCGTGCATAGACCTCATCGCCGGGCTTGAACTGCCGCACGCTCGGGCCGGCCTTGACCACCACGCCGGCCACGTCGTGGCCCAGGACCAGGGGCAGGCGATAGGGCAGGATGAGCTTGAATTGCCCGTCCCTGATCTTGGAGTCCAGCTGGTTCACGCCTGCGGCATGGACCTGGACCAGGACTTCGTCGTCACGCAGCTGCGGCTCGGGTACGTCTGCCAGCTGCAAGGCGCGGTTCGCTCCATGGCTTTCCAGAATGAATGCCTTCATGGTCTTCCTTTATATGATGATCATCATATGTAACGACGAAAAAAATCCAGGCACATGCACAGGGCATGCGCCATCACTGGCTGTCCGGCGCCAGGTGCTTGAGTGCTGCTTCGCGAAGGCTGTCGGACAGGGCCGGATCGTCCACCGCCCGTGCCAGCAGCAGGCTGCCGACCATGGTGGACAAGGTGACGAGCGCGCGCTCATGGGCGCCGGGCTGTCCCCAGTCCGGCGATTGGCGGGCGATGAGATCGACCATTTCCTTGATGTGGCCCGTGGCCACGCGGCGCACCTCCGGCGCCTGGCGCGAGGTCTCGGAGCCCAGGGCCGCCAAGGGGCAGCCCACCTCGGCGCGCTGGACATGTTCCTTGGAAAGGTAGGCGGCCAGCATGGCCTGCAGCACCATGCCGGGCGGCGCCTTGGCCACCACGTCGGCGACGGCGGCGCAGGACTCGGCGCAGGCCTTGCCCGCCGCTTCGGCCAGCATGGCATCGCGCGAGGCGAAATGGGCGTAGAAGGCGCCGTGCGTCAGGCCCGCCTCCTTCATGATGTCCGCCACCCCGGTGCCGCCATAGCCGCTGCGGCGGATGGCACGCGCTGCCACGGAGACGATGCGCTCATGCGTGGCCTCCTTGGCGGAAGCCCGGGCGCTGGAATTTGTTTTTCGCATGATGGTCATCATACATTGTTTGCGCCATGCACGCGCCGCAGATGGGACATCCGCCCGCAGCCATTGCATGGACAATCCCGGCATGTCTGCTGCTGCTTCACACAACAATCCATCCCGCCCCGTGCTCATTGCCGGCGGCGGCATCGGTGGCATGGCCACTGCCCTCACGCTGCACCAGATCGGCGTGCCCTGCATCGTGTTCGAGTCGGTGGCGCAGTTGCAGCCGCTGGGCGTGGGCATCAACCTGCAGCCGAACGCGGTGCGGGAACTGCATGACCTGGGCTTCGGCAACGATGTGCTGGACACCATCGGCCTGCAGGCGCGGGAATGGGCGCTGGTGGGCCGCAACGGCAACGAGGTATATGCCGAGCCGCGCGGGCTGCAGGCGGGCTACCACTGGCCTCAGTACGCGGTGCACCGCGGGCAGTTGCAGATGATGCTGTTCAACGCCGTGCGGGAGCGCCTGGGCGAGGATGCCGTGCAGCTGGGCCGGCGCGTGGTGGGCTACCGGCAGGATGCCGAGGGCGTGACCGCCCTCATCGACACCCGCGATGGCCAGCGGCTGGAGGTGCAGGGCTCGCTGCTGGTGGCGGCCGATGGCCTGCACTCGGCCGTGCGCGCGCAGATGCACCCCGCGCAGCCGCCCATCCAGTGGGGCGGCGCCATCATGTGGCGCGGCACCACGCCGGGCGTGCCGGTGCGCACCGGTGCGTCCTTCGTGGGCGTGGGCTCGCTGCGCCATCGCGTGGTGCTGTACCCCATCACGCCGCCGGACCCCGTCACGGGCCTGGCCACCATCAACTGGATCGCCGAGATCACGGTGGACAACGACGGCGGCTGGCAGCAAGGCGACTGGAACCGGCGCGTGGCGCTGGAGGAATTCATCCACCACTTCGACGGCTGGGACTACGGCTGGCTGGACGTGCCGGCCATGCTGCGCGGCGCCACGGATGTCTTCGAGTACCCCATGATCGACCGCGACCCCGTGCCCACCTGGGTGGACGGCCGCGTGGCCTTGCTGGGCGATGCGGCGCACGTGATGTACCCGGTGGGCTCCAACGGTGCCAGCCAGGCCATCGTGGACGCGCGCGTGCTGGGCGCGCAGCTGCTGGACCACGGCGTGGGCCCGCAGGCGCTGCGCGCCTATGACGACAGGCTGTGCAAGGACATCTCGGCCCTGGTGCTGCGCAACCGCGGGGCCGGCCCCTTCGGCCTGCTGGGGCTGGTGGACGAGCGCTGCGGCGGCGTCTTCGACCATATCGACGAGGTGCTGCCGCGCGAGGAGCGCGAGGGCTTCATGGCCCGCTACAAGGCAGCGGCCGGCTATGCGATCGAGACGCTCAATGCCGCAGCCCCCACCATCGCACCCGGTCGGCGCATGGCCAGCACGTGACCGGCGCATGACCGGCGCACGACCGGCGCATGACCAGGGACTGAGCCCTTGTGCGGCAGCAAGGGCCGCGAGTCGCCATAATCGGCCCTTGCCCCTGGCAGCCATCCCCAGATTTACATCACAGACCAAGCAGGAAGACCACATGCCCATCAAATCCATTCTGAAATCCACCGTGGTGACGCTGGCGATCGTGGGCAGTGGATCGCTTTTTGCGCAGGGCGCGCCCCTGAACACAGCGGCGTTTGACGCCCTGGTGGCGCAAGGCCCCGTCGCCGACGCCGCGACCATTGCATCGAGCACCTGGGCCAGCAAGATCAAGCAGACCGGCACGCTGCGCCTGGGCAGCACCCAGACCTCCAATCTGTTCTCCCTGCTCAACGAGAAAGACGGCAAGATCCGCGGCTTCGACGCAGGCCTGGCCCAGCTGCTCACGCGCTACATCCTGGGCGATGCGTCCAAGTACCAGTTCGCACAGGTGACCTCGTCCACGCGCGAGCAGGTGCTCATCAACAACCAGGCGGACATGGTGATCGCCACCTACTCCATCACCCCCGCACGCGCCGAGAAGATCTCGTTTGCCGGCCCCTACTACACCTCGCAGGCCGGGGTGCTGGTCAAGGCAAGCAACAAGACCGTGCAGTCGTACAGCGACCTGGCAGGCAAGAAGGTGGCCACGCAGGCCGGCTCCACGGGGCCCGCCATCCTGGCGCAGCACGCGCCCAAGGCGGTCGTGCAGGAGTTCCAGACCCATCAGGAAGCGCTGGACTCCCTGCGCCAGGGCCGTGTGGATGCCTATGTGACCGACTACACCCTGCTGCTCAACACCCTGAGCCTGGGCACTGGCGACGCACGGCTGGCAGGCGCGCCCTTTGGCGCCCAGGATTCCTACGGCATCGGCCTGCCCAAGGGCTCGGACGGCGTGGCCTTCATCAACGCCTTCCTGAAGAAAATCGAAGCCGATGGCACCTGGGCCAAGCTGTGGACTGTCTCCATCGGACAGCGCACCGGCAGCACGGCCGTTCCCACGCCGCCCGCCCTGCCCTGAACGATGGGTGACATCTCCCGGCTCCTCTCCGACCACGGGCCTGCCTTCTGGCAGGCCCTCTTGCTGACCTGGAAGCTCACCGCCTTCTCGTTCCTGCCCGGCTTCCTGCTGGGCGTGGTCGTGACGGTGCTCAGGCTGCTTCCGCTGCCGCCGCTGCGCTTCGTGCTGACGGGCTACGTCGAGATCTTCCGCAACATTCCCAGCGTGGCGCTGCTGATCTTCATCGTGTTCGCGCTGCCCGATCTCAATGTCGTGATCGACTATGAACCCAGCGTGATCCTGGCCCTGACCCTGGTCTGCTCCGCGTTCACGGCGGACTATCTGCGCGCCGGCATCAACACCATTGCCGGCAGCCAGATCGAGGCCGCGCTCAGCCTGGGCATGCGGCCCATGCAGATCATCTCGGCCGTGGTGCTGCCGCAGGCGCTGCGCTCGGTGGTGCAGCCGATGACGTCTCTGCTCATTGCGCTGATGCTGTCCACCTCGCTGGCGTCCCAGGTGCCGCTTGCGGGCCGGGAGCTCACGGCGCTCGTGTCCAAGATCGCCAACGACTCCGCCGCCGGCATGGCCGCGTTCGCGGTGGCCGCCGCCCTGTACGTGGCCACCGGATTGCTCATTGCCTGGGTGGGCGCCATCCTGGAAAAGAAGCTGCGGATACTGCGATGAGCCGTTCTCTGGAAGACATTCTGTTTGGCGCGCCCAGCCCGCAGGCCAGGAAGATCACCCAGGTGGTCAGCCTGATCGCCGCGGCCGGGCTGATTGCGCTGGCTGCGGGCGTCGTGTTGCGTTTTCATTCGGCAGGCCAGCTCGAGGCCCGGTTCTGGGAATTCTTCGCCTGGCCCACCACCTGGGCCTTTCTGGCCAAGGGCCTGCTCGGCACGCTGGCGTCCTCGGCCATGGCCGCCGTCATTGCGCTGAGCCTTGGGCTGGTGCTGCTGGCGGGGCGCCTGGCGCGGCCCCGCATCGTGCGCTGGCCCAGCATCGCCGTCATCGAATTCCTGCGCGGCACGCCCACGCTGCTGCTCATCTACGTGTGCTTTCTGGTGCTTCCCGCAGCCGGCATCAAGCTCGGCACGTACTGGATGCTGACCCTGCCCATAGGCCTGAGCACCGCCGCCGTGGTGGCCGAGGTCTACCGCGCAGGCGTGCTGGCCGTCCCTCGCGGCCAGACCGATGCCGCGCGAAGCCTGGGGCTGACCGAGGTCCAGGTCTTCCGGTTCGTCGTCTTCCCGCAGGCCCTGCGCTACATCGTCCCGGCCCTGGTCGCGCAGCTGGTCATCGTGGTCAAGGACACCACCTTCGGCTACATCGTCACCTACGGCGAACTCATGCAGAACGCCAAGGTGCTCATCGCCAACTACCACGCGCTGGTGCCCGTGTACCTGGTGGTGGCGGTGCTGTACTGCCTGGTGAACTATGCGATATCGAGGGCGAGCAGGCGGCTGAGCCGGCCGGTGCACTGAGCCTCGTCACGAACGGCCTGTCGCGAGAGCACGGCTTGCAACTGCCATTGCCATGGCCAGGGCAACGACGATCAGAACGGCCGAGACTGCGAACGTGATCCGCATCGCGTTGGCAACGGCCTCGGGATGCGCCGTTGCGATGTCGGGCGACTTTGAAGCGAGCGCGAAAACCGTCCCCATCATGGATGCCCCGGTGATGAGCCCGAGGTTGCGTGACAGGCTGAGCATGCCCGAGATGACTCCGCGCTGATCTGGATGGACATTCGCCATGACGGCGGTGTTGTTGGCCGCCTGGAAGAGCTGATATCCAGGGGTCAGGACGACGATGGCAGCAACGTATCCCGCCACGCCGAACATCGACGCAAGCACGGACAGTGCAAATGCCCCCGCCGCCATGGCGATGAGCCCGACGATGGCCATGGATGGCGCGCCCCAACAATCGACGGCACGGCCAGAGGGGACACCGCTCAATATGGCGATCAATGGGCCCACCGCCATCACGATGCCAACAATGGCTTCGTTGAGCCCGAGCGCACGGGCGAGGTAGAACGGCCCCACCACCAGCGTCGACATCATCACCGTCGAGACGAGCGCATTCATGGCAAGGCTTGCGCTGAAGCCTGGATCACGGAACATCGCCAATCGAATCAAAGGCGATGCGGCTTTCGCCTCGGCAAGCACGAAGAGCACGGCACCCAAGGCAGTGGTCAACACAAGAGCCCCGTTGAGCGGACCGAAACTTCCGCGCCCCAGCGTCATGGCCAGTGCGTACGCCACAAGCGTCACAGCCAGCAGCAAGGTGCCCAGATTGTCGAAGCGGGCCCGCCCCGTCTTCTCCCCCCGGCAATCGGCGGGCAGGTAACGGTGCGCGAGAACCCATGCCACGATACCCAGCGGTACGTTGACGAGAAAGATCGCCTGCCAACCGAGTCCGGCGATCAGAACGCCGCCCAGCGATGGACCGAGAGCGGTGCCCATTGCGGACATCGTTCCGAGCAGTCCCATGGCGCTGCCGGTCCTTTCCTTCGGCACCGTCCCGGCGACAAACGCCATGGTGAGGGCCATCATGATGGCCGCGCCAAGACCCTGCACCGCCCGGGCGGCAATCAGCAGCCGGAGCGTGGGCGCCAGGCCGCAAAGGACCGAGGCCAGCGTGAACAGGAAGATGCCGACCAGCAGCAGCCGTCGGCGGCTCATGACGTCGCCGAGCCGTCCGACGCTGACGATCAGGGCGGTGATGGCCAGCAGATAGGCAAGGACGACCCACTGGACCTGCTGGAAAGAGGCGTCGAACGCCTGAGCCAAGGTCGGCAACCCCACATTGGCGATGCTGGTGCCCAGCGATGACAGCAACATCGATAGCGAAAGGCTGGCAAGCACCCACCGAATCGACGGCGTCTGCTCTGCACGGTCAGCGGCTATCCCATCTCTTGCTGTCGTGGCTGATTCTGGTGTGATTTTCATCGTTGGTGACTCCCGAAATTGAGCTATCGGAAGCGTAGTTCCCTGCCCGGCATGGCGGAAGGCGCACCACTTTCACTTTATTCATGCGTCTGGCGCCATGTCACCACACGCCGTGCTACGGTCGATCCATGTCAAGACCCGATCTCAACCTGCTTGTCACCCTGGATGTGTTGCTTGCGGAAGGCAACGTGGCGCGTGCCGCCCAACGGTTGCGGCTGAGCCCTTCAGCGATGAGCCGGGCGTTGGCGCGTTTGCGGGAGACGACGGGCGATCCGCTGCTGGTCCGGGCCGGGCGCGGCCTCGTTCCCACACCTCGGGCGCTCGAACTCCGCGAGCGGGTCAGCCAGCTGGTGCAGGACACGGAAGCGGTTCTGCGCCCTGCCGAGCAGCCCAACCTCCGACAGCTGGTCCGAACGTTCACACTGCGGACCAGCGAAGGCTTTGTGGAGAATTTCGGACCGGACCTGATTGCCCGCGTCGGCGAGCAAGCGCCTGGCGTTCGCCTTTGCTTTGTGCAGAAGTCAAACAAAGGGAGCGGCCCGCTTCGCGACGGCACGGTCGACCTGGAGACCGGCGTTGTCGGGAGCACGATAGGTCCGGAGGTGCGTGCGCAGGCGTTGTTCCGAGACCGTTTCATTGGCGTCGTGCGAATAGGGCACCCGCTGAGCCAGGGCGAGATCACGCCCGCGCGCTATGCGGCCGGCAGGCATATCCTGGTGTCCCGGCGAGGGCAGGACAAGGGCCCCATCGATGAAGCCTTGAGTTCTCTCGACCTGCAAAGGCAGATCGTTGCGATCGTTGGCGGCTTTTCAGCGGCGCTGGCCTTGGCCCGGGCCTCCGACCTGATCGCCAGTGTTCCCGAACGGCACACGGGGAACCTGCGTGCCGGAATGCACGGCTTCCCCCTTCCGGTCCCTGTGCCGGAGATCACGGTTTCACTCCTGTGGCACCCGAGGCTGCATGCCGATCCGGCGCACCGGTGGCTGCGCGGGTGCGTACGGGAGATCTGCGCGGAACAGCACAGCGGTTCCTGGCCATGCGGAAAAGCGGCCGAAAGCCCGGCGTGAGAGCGAGCGCGTGAAACCGCGCGTGAAACCGATGGCTATCCGAAGTGCGGCAGCGTGGCTACAGCGTGGCCACAGCGTGAAATGAACATGGCGCAGCACACCGTCCCCGGCTATGCTCGGTGCCTTTGCCGTTGCGCAGTCGGTGCCCGCCGGCTCTCCAACGGACCTTGCCTGTTCAGGACCTCCCATGCACATCGAACCCGGCGTCGTCAGCCCCGAGAAAATCGCCCTCAGTTACGTCACTGCCGCAGCGGCCTTCGGCCTGACCGCCGCCCTGGCACGGCAAAGCCTGCGCGACAACGGCGGCGCGCTCGCGCTGCTGGTGCGCAGCGTGATCACCACCGCGCTGGTGTTCAGCTTCTTCGAGGTGTTTCCGCATGAGCCGGTCGGCGTATCCGAGGTCCATCTGATTCTGGGCTCGACCTTGCTGCTGATGTTCGGCGCGGGTGCTGCGGCCATTGGCCTGGCGTGCGGCCTGCTGGTCCAGGGCCTGTTCTTTGCACCCTTCGACCTGCCGCAGTACGGCATGAACGTAACCACCTTGCTGGTGCCGCTGTATGCGGTAAGCCAGCTGGCGCGCCGGCTGATTCCGGCCGGCACGGCCTATGTGGACATCAGCTACCGGCAGGCCCTGGCCCTGTCCACCACCTACCAGGGCGGCATCGTGCTGTGGGTGGCCTTCTGGGCCATCTACGGCCATGGCGCCAGCCTGGCCACCATGACCGAGGTCGCAAGCTTTGGTGCCGCCTACATGTGCGTGGTGCTGGTGGAGCCCCTGGTGGACCTGGCCGTGCTGTGGCTGGCCAAGCGTCTGGCCGCCTTCACGCAAGGGCCGCTTTTCAATACCCGCCTGCACGCAGCGGCCATCTGACAGCCGGCTTCCCGGTCACCGCACCCTCGGTGCTCCGCTGTGGCGGGCTGCTCAAGACTCCAGCCGCATCCGCGCTGACCAGCGCCACGGCGGCTGCATCACGGAAATCAGGCCGAAAATCAGGCAACGGGCTCCCGTTCACGGGCCGCCCGATCCGTGACTTCCACCCAACGGACTGCCGCGCAGCAAGGGCCTGAAGGCCCGCATCCTGCGACAATTCGGCCCGCGCGCTCCGCTCCATTTCAATGCGACGGCCCCGACCTGCGCCGCATTGCGCCTTGCCTGGCAGCTATTGCACGGGGCCTGCCTGCGCCGATATCTTCATCGTCCATGGTTCTCGATCCCTTCACCCTGCTCGTTCTCACCACGGCCATGGCCGCCGCCTCGGCGCTGTATCTGGCTGCGGAATGGGGCAGCGTGCGCGAACGCTCGCTGCTGCTGTGGAGCGGGGGGTTTGCCATCATCGCCGTGGGCTGTGTGCTGGCCCTGCTGCGCTCCAGCGGCCATGTGCTGCTGGGCATCTGGTTTCCCAACGGCTTGCTGATCTGCGCACACTGGCTGTTCCTGGCCGGCGTTGCCGCGTTCACGCACACCCGGCTGCCGCGCCTGTGGTGGCTGGTGGCCGTCGTCTGGCTGGCAATGCTGTTCATGCCCAGCGGACCGTGGTGGTCCAGGGCAATGCTGGGCATCCAGTCGCTGCTGATCGCCGTCATCAGCCTGCGCGCCGGCCTGCTGCTGCGTCCGCACGGCGGCACGCTGGGCGTGGGCGCGGCGCAGCTGCGCTTCGTTCTGCTGGCCCACGGCCTGTTCTATTTCGCCAAGGCCGCCTCGGCCGTGGCGCTGGACACCTTCATCAACCTGGCCAATTTTCACGGCACGGTGATCCTGGTCTCGCTGGTGGAAGGCGTGATGGCGATCATGCTGCTCGCCATGTCCATGACCGGCACGGAGCGCCATCGCCGCGAGGAACGCATCGCGCAGATCGCCGCCCGCGACCCGCTCACCGCCCTGGACAACCGCCGCGCGCTCTATCTGCGCGCACCCCAGCTGCTGGAGCAGGCCTCACCGGCCAGCCCCTGCGCCCTGCTGCTGATCGATATCGACCACTTCAAGCAGGTCAACGACCTGCACGGCCACGATTCCGGCGACCGCCTGCTGCTGACCCTGAGCGACCTCATCCGCAGCGCGCTGCCGCGCGGCGCACTGGCCGCACGGCTGGGCGGGGACGAGTTCGTGATCGTGCTGCGCAGCGTCGACCACGCGGCAGCACAGGCGCTGGGCCAGGACTTGCGCGAGGCCTTCGCGCAGCAGGCGCGCACCATGTTCGAGACGCCGGAGCCGGTGTCGCTGAGCATCGGTGCCACCCTGTTCGACCAGCCCGGGGTGGAGCTGTCCCACTGGCTCAAGCAGGCCGACGAAGCTCTCTACACCTCCAAGCGCAAGGGACGGGACCGGATGGAACTGGTCCAGCTTGCGCCCGGGCGGCCGCACTGAGGGCGCCGGGGGTGCCGAGGGTGCCGAGGGTGCCCTGGCCCTGGGCACGCCTCACGCCAGCTCTTCATCGGCCAGCGCCAGCGCTGCTTGCGCCAGCAGTTCAGCGGCATGCGCATCGTTGCCGGGGGTGAAGACCCGTTGGCGCTGCGGGTCCAGCGGCGGGCCCCGGTCCACTTCGCCGGCTTGCGAGGCGACCACGCTGCGCGTGCCCAGGGCAGCAGCCATCATGGAGACGGTGGTGTTGTTGCACACGGCCACGCTGGCCGATGCCAGCGCCGCGCCCAGCATCCAGATGTCGGTGCGGCCGCTCAGGTCCAGCGCGGGGTGGCGCATTTGCGCGGCCACCGATGCCACCAGGGCGCGCTCGTCCTCGCTGCCGGTGAGCAGCACTTCCAGCCCCGCCTGCGCCAGCCGGTCGGCCACGGCCGCGAAGCCGCTGGCGGACCAGCGGCGCACAGCCAGCCGCGCGCCCGGGTGCACGATGGCGTAGCGGCGGCTTGCGGGCAGCAGCGGGCGGACGCGGGCGCGGTCATCGGCATTCAACGGCAGGTCCAGCTTGAGGCCGCGGCGCGGCAGGCCCATGTGGTCGGTCAGGGCCAGCAGGCCCAGCACTTCGCTGCCCTGCCCGGGCCAGGGCACAAAGCGCAGCGCATCCGCCTCGGGCACCCAGTCATCGGGGTCCGCAAAGCCCGCGTTGCGGCGCGCGCCAAAGTTGGCGACCAGGGCATTGGTGTTGCGGCCCGAGTCGTGCAGCTGCACCACCAGGTCAAAGCGGCGCGAACGCATGCGGCGCTGGAAGAAGCTGTATTCATCGGCCTTGGCCGAGGGCACGCCGGGCAGACCGGGCCAGCCGGGAAACAGCTCGAAGTCATCGACCGAAGACAGCCTTTGCGCCAGGCCTTCGGCCTCGGGCAGCCCCACCAGGGTGATGCGTGCCTTGGGCCAGGCCGCAGCCAATGCACGCAGAACGGGCGTGGCGCACAGCAGATCCCCAAAGCGGCGCGCGCGGAACACGCCGATTCTGCGCAGCTGCGGCAAGACGGCCGACCTGCGGTAATCCTTGTATTTGCCGGGCCTGAGGGCGGGGGTTGAATCGGCCAGCCTCAGCAAGGGGTGATTCATGGAATTCATGGGCACTCTCCGCCTGTGGTTGCAGGCCATGGAGACGTAGCAATCGGCGTGCCCGCTGCGCGCCCTCCCCCTGCAAAAGCCGGACGCCGTCTACCACGCCTGGCTGGGTTGCCCTGTCACACCCATGAAACATCGGCTGCAGACAATGCCGGACTTTGTCAATCAGAGCGCCCCGCGCAACACGAAGAATGCAAGTCTGGAAATTGGGAATGGTGGCCGGTGCCGCAGCGCTGGCCCTGGCGGGTTGTGGTGGCAGCGATGGCGATAGGGCAGACGGGGGAACGAACAGCCAGGCCGTGGCCTTCATGGCCGATGTGCACTTCCAGGACGTGTACGGCGACCTCAAGAACAGCAGCTTCAAGGGCGTGCCCACGGCCAATGGCATGTTCGCCACCATCCGCACCATGTATGCGCAGCTGACTTCCACGCGGCTGTTCAACGAGAACTACTTCGCCTTCCGCGCCGCGCTGGACGATTCGCTGGCCAAGGGCGTGAAGCTGGTGGCCTTTCCCGGCGACTTCTCCGACGACGGCCAGCCGCTGAACGTGAACGGCTTTCGCGCGGTGCTGGCCGAGTACGAGAAAAAGGGCATGCGCTTTTTCATCGCGCCCGGCAACCATGACCCTGTCGCCCCCTACGACGATGACGAAAAGGGCAAGGACGACTTCATGGCCGCCAACGGCAGCACGGTCAAGGTCTACGCCAAGAACTACCAGGGCTGCCTGAACGCCGAAGCCAACGTGGTCTGTACCGACCAGTTGATGGAGCAAGGCTATGCCTCGCTGCTGCGCGACCTGGCCCCCTACGGCCTGATGCCCAATGAGAAGGACGTGTACTGGGAGACCCCCTACAGCACCTACGCGCAGGACAAGTACAGCTATGCCGAGGCGGCCAGACAGGCCCAGCTGGGCCAGCGCAGCTACGAGATCTGCAAGGAAGGCGAAGGCGGCAGGTTCAAGCAGGCCGGCTACACCAATTGCACCAGCATTGCCGATGTGAGCTACCTGGTCGAGCCCGTCAAGGGCCTGTGGCTGCTGTCGGTGGACGCCAACGTCTTTGTGCCGGACAAGCTGGACCCCGCCAAGCCCAACTCGCCCAAGGGCTTCACCGGCGCCGGCAATGCAGGCTGGAACAAGATGACCACGCACAAGAAGAGCGTGATGGCGTGGATCGAATCGGTGAGCGCGCGCGCCAAGGCCCAGGGCAAGCAGCTGGTGGCCTTCTCGCACTACCCGACCATGGACTTCTACGCCAACCAGACCGATGCCATCAAGGCCGCCTTCAAGCCCGGCGCCTTCCAGACGGCGCGCGTGCCCGAGCAGGCCACGGCCGAGGCGGTGGCCGCCACGGGCCTGCCGCTGCACATCGGCGGCCACATGCACTTCAACGGCACCAACGACTACCTGAGCAAGAGCGGCAAGTACCTGGTGAACGTGCAGTCGCCGTCGCTGGCCGTCTACGGCGCGGCCTACAAGATCGTGCGCTTCGACACGCCGCGCAAGGTGGACGTGCAGACCGTGGCGCTGAACAACGTGCCGCGCTTCAACGAGCTCTTTCCGCTGTACGAGATGGAATGGAAGTACGTGGAAGGCAGCAGCAAGCCCGAGGACGCCAAGCGCCGCTGGGACAAGGCCATTCTGTCCAGCACCAGCTATGGCGACTTCACCAGCCGCTACTTCGGCGAGCTGTCGCGCCTGCGCTTCCTGGACGAGTACTGGGCATGCGACATGAAGGACCTGGTCAGCCAGCTCAACCTGCAGCAGATGCTGACCATGGCCCAGCTGGACACCAAGGTCACCTACGCCCAGCTCGCCGGCCTGGCCGCGCAAGGCGTTGCCGTGCCCTTCAAGCCCAGCGCCGGCTGCCTGCAAGGCAGCCCCGTGGCCGGCAATGCCGCGCAGTGGGCCGCCGACTGGAGCGTGGCCGAGAACGCCGCCCGCGCCAAGGCCCAGGCCGCGGGCGTGGACTTCAACGCGCTGGCCAAGGTGTCGGCCTATACCTTCTACGGCGACTTCCACCGCACCGTCTACGCGGGCGGCCTGTCGCTGAACGACATGGGCAAGCAGCGCGTGGAGCAGTACCGCCTGCTGATGAGCGCCTTCCCTGCCCTGACCTCGGCGCCCCAGAAAACGGGCGACAAGCTGGCCGACAGCACGCCCGTGGGCCAGCCCTTCCAGTACAGCTTCAAGCAGGTGTTCTCCATCCTCAAGGGCCTGGGCTCGGGCAAGCCCAGCGACCATTTCTCGGTGGACTTCGACGCCAGGACGCTGCGCGCCGAAGGCAGCGACAGCCTGAAGTTCTGACGGACAAGGCGCGGCCTGTACAGCGCTGATCTGTGCCAAGGGGTGCCCTGCCCCTTCGTGCAGGTCAGCGCTTTCTTGCATTTGCGCAGGCATGACTACACGGCTTCCGATCTTTCCTACACCCGGATTTCACGGCGCGCCACACACTTGCTGCATTCGTCCCGCAACCCCTAAAGACCGGCGACATCGGCCTCCAGCCGCCACCCGCCGGATCAGGAGTTCTCCCCATGAAGCAGCTCATTCCCATGGCAGGGTCCCATCACCGTTCGTATGTCCCCATGCAGATGGGCCAGCCCATCAGCGACGGCAACTACACCCAGCAGCAGACCAAGGCCAACCAGCGACAGATAGGCCAGCCCTTGCCGCAAAAGCAGCAGCAATGAGGGCGATGCCGCGCCTGTGAGGCCGGCCACGTCAATCCAGGCCTGGAGCACCCTGCTCCTCTTGCACAAGCTCCCGCAAGCCCTGCCCGCCAGCGTTTGTGGGGGCTTGTTGTCCTTGGGCCCCGCAGCCGCCCAGGCCCAGGGTGCAAGCAGTATGGTTACATATGCAACAACGGGTTGCGCACCTACGTGACCCCCCCTCGCGCAACGCATACCATCGCCGCCCAACAACTCAGAAAGGCGGAGGGTATGCAAGAAAATTCTCTCGAATGTTTCCTTTATCACAGCCAGCTGGCCCCAGGGGCTGACACCACATGCATCGCGGCGATCATCAAGGCGGCGCGCACCTTCAACTGGTCGGCCGGGATCACGGGCATGCTGGTTTTCGACGGTGAACGCTTCTTCCAGTATGTCGAAGGGCCGCCAGAGCAACTGGCGCTGCTGGTGGAGTCCATCTCGCGCGATGAAAGACACATCAACTTCACGCCCCTGTTTCCGCAGGCACGCCTTGATCAAAGGCGTTTTGCCAAGTGGTCCATGGCCTATGTGATTGTGGAAGACTCGGAGCCGCTGGGCACCATCTCCGAGCTTCAAGGTCCAGGTGCACTGGAAAAACTGCAGGAGCTTTTACCGCTGCTGGACGCCCAGTAATCCCTTTGCCCCCAAAGGCGCGGCAGTTTTATAGTATGGGTTCACTGAGGCAGGAAATCGATGCTTACCCGTTGGACTACCGAATCCGAGAAAGAGCAACTGCTCGGACTGCAGACCGCTGAAATCCTGGACCTGAACGCCAGAAAGGAATTTCAGCGCATCACCGAGCTCACCAGCCGCATGTTCATGGCTCCGATTGCCATCATCACGGTTCTGGACGAGCACAGGCAATGGTTCAAGGCACCGGTGGGTGTGGATATGGATGGCAGCCTGCGCACGGATGCCTTCTGTGACCACACCATCAGAAACGAAGGAATCATGGTGATTCCCGATACGCACCTGGACAGCAGATTTTCAGAAAATCCCCTGGTCACCCACAAGCCCAATATCAGGTTCTATGCAGGCGTGCCTTTGATAATGGAATCCGGCCACGCCATCGGCAGCCTGTGCATCATCGATACCCAGCCCAGGACATTCTCCGAAGAGCAAGGCCAGCAACTGCAAGCCATGGCTGCCATCGTTCAGGCTCAACTTCACTACCATCACAGAATTGGAAAAATAAACGAAGTCACGGGCCTGCCAAATCGCACGCAACTCAAGCTGGACCTGAAGAGCCTTTGCATTCTGGCCCCGGGATCGGCACGCGGTCTGGTATTGATGGAGGTGCTCAACCACGCCAGCCTGCTAGAAATGAGCAATGCGCTGGGCTTGAACTATGTCGAGCAGCTCATGCGTGACATTGCCAAGGCAGTCACGGACATGACGGGGCCGCACGCAACCGTCTACCACGTGGGTCTGGCCAGGTTTGCCTGGGTGATCAGCGCCGGCAGGCAAGAAGATGAGGAGGCATTGGTCAACCAATTGCTGGAATACCTGCAAAAACCCATCACCAGCGCCGATCTGCGGTTCGAACTTCAACCCAGGGCAGGCGTGGTGCGGTTCTACCTGAACCAGGACGAGGTGGACGATGTCATTCGCAAGGCGATGGTGTGCGTGCAGCAGGCCGGATACAACGCTCGATCGTTTCACCGCTATGAGGAGAATGAGGACAGTCTCCAGCAACGATCCTATCGGCTCCTGCGGGACTTCGGACATGCGCTGGGCAATGGGCAGCTGCGGCTGGTGTACCAGCCCAAATTCGACAACCACAGTTTCAGCTGCAAGGGGCTGGAGGCGCTCATACGCTGGAAGCATCCACAAATGGGAGAAATCCCGCCCAGCGAATTCATCCCTCTGGTTGAAGCCACGCCGTTGATCCACAGCCTGACACGGTTCGTGATCAAAACGGCGCTGGCGCAGGTGGCGGCCTGGAAAGCCGAGAAACTCGATCTTCAGGTCTCCATCAACATCTCCCCGCGCAATCTGGATGAGGTCGATTTTCCGGACTACCTGAACGCCATGTGCAACCAGCACGGCGTTCCGCTGAAAAACATCGTGATCGAGTGCACAGAAAGCGATGTGCTGACAGGCCATGGCACGGTTCAGGCGCTTCAACAGATCAGGAAACTCGGCATCAAGGTTGCACTGGATGATTTTGGCGCCGCATATTCCAATCTTGCATCGCTCAAGAATCTGCCTGCCGAGATATTGAAGATAGACCGGTCCATGGTCTGCGACATCGATACCAATGACCGGGCCCTGTCCGTATTGAAATCCATCATGACCATGGCCTCGGATCTTGGCTATCGCCTGGTGGCAGAGGGCGTTGACAGCGCCGAAGTCTTTGATTTACTGGTTTCCCTGGGTTTCGATGAAATACAGGGCTACTATTTCAGCAGGCCCATTGAAGCGTCGGAAATCAGGAAATTCGTTGAAGAGCGCAATCGGTACGCCAACGGAAAATAGCGGCAGCCACGAAGATACGAATCATTTCCAGAGAGCCGCATGCCGATGGGGGCATAGGCCCCGATCACGCCCTGCGCTCCTAGAATCACGCATCCCTTGGGGAGTAGCCTGCTTGCAACCTGCAAGCGCCTGCGTCAACACACTCGGCATCCTGCATGCTGTGGCGCAGGCATCCGTTCTTCGGTTGGCGAGACCATCGGCATTTCACCGCGACACAGGTCACAAGGTCGGGCAGCGGTGAAGTGCCGTTGTGCGCTTGCCCGGCCGTGAAGAACCCCTCCCAGATGAACGCCGCATCCATCCTGCTCCTGGCCTTTGCCATGTCCACCGACGCCTTTGCCGCCGCCGTGGGCAAGGGCTCCGCCCTGCTCAAACCCCGCTGGTCCGAAGCCCTGCGCACAGGCGCCATCTTCGGCGTCATCGAAGCCCTGACGCCGCTGGCCGGCTGGGCGCTGGGCTATGCGGCTTCCGACTACGTCAAGGCATGGGACCACTGGATTGCCTTCGTGCTGCTGCTGGTGCTGGGCGGCCGCATGCTGCTGGGCGCCCTCAAGGCCGCTGACGGCGAAGAAGAGGCCAAGCCCGCCCGGCACGGCTTCTGGCTGCTGGTGGCCACCGGATTCGCCACCAGCATCGATGCCATGGCCGTGGGCGTGGGCCTGGCCTTCCTGGATGTGAGCATCACCACCGTGGCCCTGGCCATCGGCTTTGCCACCTTCGCCATGGTGACCCTGGGCGTCATGGTCGGCCGCCTGCTGGGCAGCATTGCGGGCCGCTGGGCGGAGGCCGTTGGCGGTGTGCTGCTGATCGGCATCGGCTCGGTGATTCTGTATGAGCATCTGAGCGCCATCTGATTGGGGGCCTGCACCCCGCCAGCGCACGGTTGCGGGAGCTTGTAGGCAAGCTCCTCGCCGCGCCGCTCGATTGGCTGACAGGCCTTTGCTTGCTTTTCCGATCTCCGTGCGCTTGGGCAGCGCTCCTAATGAGGGCTTCAAATTTTGTTTTCCAGGAGTTCTCTATGACAGGTCACAAGACGCTGAAGATGGGTTTGATCGCTGCCGCACTGATCGCAGGCGCAGCCTCCACCAGCTGGGCCCAGCCCGTGGCGGGCACCACCACGCTGGGCGTGGCGGCCACTGAAGTCCAGGCCGTGGCCACGGGCTGGAGCCTGAAGAAGTCCGTGCTGGGCAAGAGCGTCTACAACGAGGAAGGCAAGGCCGTGGGCAAGATCGACGATGTGATCGTCGCACCCGACAAGGCCGTGTCGTACGCCATCATCGGCGCAGGCGGCTTCCTGGGCATGGGCAAGCATGACGTGGCCATTCCCGTGAACCAGTTCCGCGTGGAAAACAACAAGATCACCCTGCCCGGCGCCACCAAGGACGCGCTGAAGGCGCTGCCCAAGTTCGAATACGCGAAGAAGTAAACCAGGCGCGCCCTGTCGCCTCATTCACAAGCCCTGCACTGCAGGGCTTTTTCGTGGGCGCGTGGCTGGCAGCCAGGCAAGCGTCCAGAGTGGCCGTGGAAGGCAATATGATCGCGGCGGATCAGATTCATACAAAAAATCCACGAGCAAATGAAAATACTCCTCGCCGCTTCATTGGGAATATCGTTGGCCATTCAGGCATCGCCCTGCTTTGCGGACAACAGCAATGGGAAGCAGCTCTATTCATCGAGATGCGCCATGTGCCACGGGGCAGACGCCAGGGGCACGGGCCCGCTGGCCAACAAGAGCAACCCTCCCACGCCCGACCTCACGACCGCCGCCTTCAGAAAAAGGCTGCATGATTATCCGGGCGTGATTGTCTCGTCCGTCATTCTTCGCCCGAATGGAGATTTGATTCCCCGGACCTTGCGGGAAAACGGCGTGAAAGTACCGCCCCATGCCTGGACGGTGAAGGATTTTCGTGACCTGAATGAGTATTTCAGTGGCCTGATCACGAAGAAATAAATTCAAATTGCGATTTCCTGCCTGCGCACATGCTCGCGCACTGCATCGACCAGGATGCGCGCAAGGCGGTCCACGGGCTCCGGGGCATCCAGCGCGGCGCGGCCCAGGATCAGGTCCATGGACGGCAGGGCCGGCAAGCCAAGGGCCTGTGCATCCAGCGGCCTGACGTGGGCGGGCAGGCCGAACGGCGTGCGCACGGACAGGCCCAGGCCGGCCGCCGTGGCGGCCCAGACGGCGGTCAGGCTGGCGCTGTTGAAGGCGTGCCGCCAGGCCAGGCCCTTTTTGTCCAGGGCGGCCGTCACGATGTCCCGCAGGGGGCAAGGCGCCTCAAGCATGGCCAGGGGCAGCGCCTCATCGCCCTGCGCCCCGCCGTTGAGGCCGCGCGCCCAGCCGGCCTCGGCCGCATCCAGCGATGCCGGGCCAATCCACTGAAGCGGCAGCCGCATGATGTGCTCGCCATGCACGCAGGCATGGTTCATGCCCACATCCCAGAGCAGCGCCAGGTCGAACTGGCCCAGGGCCATGCGTTCGCGCAGTTCATCGCTGCGGGCCACGCTGGCCTCGATGCGCACGTGCGGGTGGGCACGTGCGAACTGCCCCAGCACATGGGGCAGCACGCTTTCGCCCAGGTCTTCCTGCAGGCCCAGGCGCACCAGGCCGCGCAGCTCGCTGCCGCGCACGGCCGCCACGGCGCGGTCGTTGAGTTCCAGCAGGCGCAGCGCGTAGCCGCGCAAGGTTTCCCCCGCCTCCGTCAGCACCAGCCCCCGGCCGGACTTGCGCAGCAAGGGCGTGCCGCATTGGGATTCCAGCTTCTTGAGCTGGGCACTGACGGCCGATGTGGAGCGGCCCAGCCGGTCCGCCGCCCGGGCAAAGCTGCCCAGTTCGACGCCGGTGCAAAAAGTGCGCAGCACATCCAGGTCATAGAGAACGCGTGTCATTGCCAAGCCCCCGATCGTGCTGAAAAAATGGATTGTAGATACGAAATTATGTGATTTTCAGGATGGTTGAGGCCCAACATACTGCCGCCCATGACCTCCTCTTCTCCTGCACCCGGCGCCGATCCGGGCCCCCTGCCCTTGCCCTCCCCGCCCCGCCACCGATGGAAGGTGCTGGCGGCAGGCGTCATCGCCAATGCCGCGTTTTCCGTGGCTTTCAGCGGGATTCCCATGACGGCCATCCTCATGCGTTCGGGCTACCAGCTGGACACCCGGACGCTGGGCCTGGCGCTGGGGCTGATGGGCCTGGGCATTGCGCTCAGTGAATTGCCCTGGGGATTGCTGACGGACCGCTGGGGTGACCGGCCGGTGCTGCTGCTCGGCCTGTGCGGCACGGCCGTGGCCCTGGCGGCCATGGCGCTATGGGCTTCGCCATCGCCGGCCCATATCCCGCCGTTTGGCTTGCTGGCTGGCGGCCTGGTGCTGGTGGGGCTGCTGGGCGGCAGCGTGAACGGCGCCAGCGGTCGGGCAGTCATGGGCTGGTTTGCCGAAGGCGAGCGCGGCCTGGCCATGAGCATCCGCCAGACCGCCGTGCCGCTGGGTGGCGCCATCGGCGCGCCCTTGCTGACCAGCCTGGCCACGCATGCAGGCTTTGCCGCCGTCTATGGCGTGCTGGCTGCGCTGTGCCTTGGGGCTGCCGCATTCGCCGCACTGTGGATTCAGGAGCCGCCGCAGTCACCGTTTCGAAGCAAGGCCGCCGCGCCGCACCATGCCGGAGCCACCACGCCCGGACCATTGCGCGATCTGCAGGCCTGGCGCATGGCCGCCGGCATCGGCATCCTGTGCGCCCCGCAGTTCGCCGTGCTGTCCTTCGGTACGGTGTTCCTGCATGACCATGCCCAGTTGGGGCTGGGCGCGGCGGCGGCCGTCATGTCGGTCGTGCAACTGGCTTCCATGGCCTTGCGGATCTGGAGCGGCCGCTGGACCGACAGGCACCGGAACAGGCCCGCCTTTCTGCGCGCCTGCTGCCAGCTCACCCTGGCGCTGTTCGCGGGCCTTGCGGGCCTGAGCTGGGCCGGCCACCCGGCCGGGTCTGCTGCGATGGGTGTGGCTCTCATGGTGATGCTGGGTATCTGCGGCATCTGCGTGTCCGCCTGGCATGGCGTGGCCTACACGCAGCTGGCCGGAATGGCCGGCGCAGCCCGCGCGGGCACGGCGCTGGGCATGGCCAATACCTCCGTGTTCGCGGTCTGCTTTCTGGTGCCCCTGGCCATACCGCATCTGCTGTCGGCCCAGGGCTGGGGGCTGGTCTGGGCCTGTGCGGCGGCCTGCGCGGGCTGGGCCATGCAGCTGTTTGCACGGGCCGGTGCCATTCGCAACGCCAAGGCCGCGAAGACCCCCCAATTGCACGAGAATGTTGGCTGTCTTCCCCCACCGACCTCCCCCCGATCATGACCATCGCCCACTGGCTTGTTTTCTGCGGCGTCTCGCTGTTGATGTGCTTCACCCCCGGCCCCGCCGTGTTGCTGGCCATCTCCAACTCGGTGGACGTGGGCGCAAGGCGAACGGCACTGAGCTCGCTGGGCAGCTCGGTCGGCATCTTTGTGGTGTCCGGGCTGGCGATGATCGGCATGGGGACCATCCTCGCCATGTCGGCCCATGCATTTCTGGCCATGAAGGTGGCGGGCGCCATGTACCTGATCTGGCTGGGCGTCAAGCCCTGGCGCAGCAAGGACGGCTTGCTGGGCAGCGATGCGGGCCTGGCTCCCACCCAGCGGCGCGAGCGCAAGAACTGGCAACTGGTGGCCCAGGGCATGGGCGTGTCGCTGACCAATCCCAAGGCCATCCTGTTCTTCTCGGCGCTGTTTCCCCAGTTTGTCGTCCCGGGCGAGCCGCTGCTCACGCAGTACCTGGTGCTGACCACCACCTTCGCGGTCTGTGCCCTGATCTCGCACGCCTGCTACGTGCTGCTCATCTCCCTGATCAAGGGCCACCTGGTGGCACACGCCAAGCTGTTCAACCGCATCGTGGGCGGCACCTTCATCGCGCTGGGTGTGGGACTGCTCAGGACACGGCACAAGCTGGGCTGAGTGTGTGCGCAGCCCCTGCTCGCACGGGCCAGGTGCGCTGCGCAAGCCAATGCAAGCCCGCCCCCAGCGCCCGCCACGCCCACGAAGGGCGGGCGGCGCGGCCGCAGATGCCAGGCTCAGTTCGCCCGCGCATCCCTCACCACGAAATGCTCCACATGCGGTGCCTGCGCAAAGTACGGGCCGATGATGGCGCGCCACTGCGCGAAGGCGGGTGACTCGCGAAAGCCCACGGTGTGGTCTTCCAGGGTCTCCCAGTTCACCTGCAGCACGTAGCGGCCGGGCGTTTCCATGCAGGCAAGTATGCTGTGCCCACGGTATCCCCCGGCCTTGGACAGCACGTCGGCCACGGCCTGGGTCAGGGCCTGGCCGAATTCCTCGTGCCTGGCGGGATCGACCCTCAGTTCGGCAATTTCAACAATCATGGATATCTCCTGGAGAGGCGGCTCGATGTCGGCACGGAGGGCGGCCGGGGTCATCGCTCCTGGTTGAGAGACTGGATGCGCGCAGGGCTGCGCGCATCCGGAGACTTGGAATATTGCAGAACTTGAGGATTCCTGCCCAGGGGGTGCGCGCCCCGGGCAGGCGCCTTACTGCCCGGTCTGCTCGGGGATCAGCAGCAGCTTGCCCACGCTCTGGCCCGATTCCATGCGCCGGTGCGCCTGCGCGGCCTCGGCCAGCGGGTAGGTGCTGTCGATCACCGGGCGGATGGTGCCGGCCGCCAGCGCGGGCAGCCAGCGCTGGGCGAAGCGCTGGACCATGGCCTGCTTGACTTCGGGCGGGCGCGACTTCATCACCGTGCCGAAGATCCGCAGGTGCTTGTACAGCAGCACATCCATGGGCACGGCCGCCGCCAGCGCGCCGCCCAGCAGGCCCACGCAGACCATGCGCCCGCCCATGCCCAGCGAGCGCATATTGCGCTCGAGGTAGGGGGCGCCAATGAAATCGACCACCACATCCACGCCCTTGCCGCCCGTCCTGTCGGCCACCACGGCCTGGAAGTCTTCGCTGCGGTAGTCGATGAACACGTCGGCGCCAAGGCCCGTGACGGCGTCGCGCTTGTCGCCGCTGGCCGTGGCAAACACGCGCGCGCCGGCCGCATGCGCCAGTTGCACGGCCGCCGAGCCCACGCCGCTGCCCGCCGCGTGGATCAGCACCGATTCGCCGGGCTGCAGGCTGGCCAGGTGGAACAGCGCCTCATGCGCCGTGACGAAGACTTCGGCCACCGCGCCGGCGTCGGTCAGCGACAGGCTCTCGGGCACATGCATGGCCATGCGGTAGTCGATGCGCGACAGCTCGGCATAGGCGCCGCCGCCCACGATGCCCATGACGCGGTCGCCCACGGCAAAGCCCTGCACCTGCGCGCCCACCTCCACCACGGTGCCGGCGATCTCCAGGCCCATGAGGTCGGATTCGCCAAAGTGGGCGCGGCCATAGGCGCCCTTGCGGTGGGATACATCGGCACGGTTCACGCCAATCGCGGCGTTGCGCACCAGAAGGTCATGGGGCCGGACTTCGGGCCGGGCCACGTCGCGGGCCACGAGCACTTCGGGGCCGCCGAAGTCGTCGAAAACAATGGCTTGCATGCTTGTGCTGTCTTTCATTGCGCAATGAGTATTCAAAAAAGGGTTGAAGGTCCGATACCCAAAGCTTACGACTGCTCCAGGCCGCTCAAACGCAGCGATTTCGCTCTACAGTGCTGCAAATCTGCATCACCAAAACCGCCATGAACTGGGATGACACCCGCATCTTTCTCGCGCTGACGCGCACGCCCTCCCTGCGCGCCGCCGCGCGCAGCCTGGGCGTGGACCAGGCCACCGTGGGCCGGCGCCTGAACGCGCTGGAGGCCGAGCTGGGCAGCAAGCTGTTTTTGCGCGCCAGGGATGGCTACCTGCTCACCGCCGCCGGCGAGGCCGCGCTGGGCGCCGCGCGGCGCATGGAAGGCGCGGCGCTGGACCTGCGCACGCGCATCGAGGGGCTGGACGACAGCCCGGCCGGCCTGGTGCGCGTGACCAGCACCGACTCGATCGCCACCGAATTCCTGCTGCCCGCCATAGAACGCCTGCAGCAGCGCTGGCCCGGCATCCGCGTGGATCTGGAGGTATCCACGCACATGCTGAACCTGGGCCGCCGCCAGGCCGATATCGCGTTTCGCAACGTTCGCCCCGAGGCACCCGAGCTGGTGGTGCGCCGCGTGGTCGCCTGGCCCGTGGGACTGTTTGCGAGCGCAGCCTACGTGGCGCGCTTTGGCCAGCCGTCGGCAGAGGACGAGTTGCGCGGCCACCACCTCGTGGTCTATGGCCCCTTCCTGGAACAGCGGCCCGTTCCCACCATGGTCGATGTGCCCGCGCGCCAGGCCCGGATCGCCATGGCCGCCAACTCCAGCCTGCTGGTGCGCAAGGCCGTGGCGGCCGGCATCGGCCTGGGCGAAATGCCCGTGAGCATGGGCGAGCGCGAAGGCCTGCTGCGCATCTGGCCCCAGCGCCAGCGCTCGGACGACTACGAGGTCTGGCAGGTCATGCACCCCGACCTGCAGCGCACGGCCCGGGTGCGCGTCACGGCCGAGTTCCTGGCCCAGGCGCTGGGCCAGACGATCAGCCCTGCTCCAGCAGCACCCGGATGAGGAGGTGCGGCTGCAGCGGCTTTTCCAGATAGTGGTCAAAGCCTGCCTGCAGCGCCTGGGTGCGGTCCTGCTCCCGGGCAAAGGCGCTGAGCGCCACGATCTTCACCTGTCTTGTTCCGCCAAAGTGCGCGGCCTCCGCTTCGCGCAGGGCCTTGACCAGCTGGAACCCGTCCTTTCCCGGCAGCCCTATGTCGCTGACGATGAGGCTGGGCCACTGCGCCTGGACCAGGGCCATGGCCTGGTCGAAGTTCTCGGCACTCCTGACGGTGGCGCCCTGGTCGGTCAGCACCACTTTCAGCATTTCGCTGGTGTCCGCGTTGTCTTCAACGATGACGATGTCCTTGCCTTTCAGGGATTCGCCATTTTCAAGATGCACATTCATCGGGTCGGCCTGGGAGGCGCTTGCCTCGTGCAGCGGAATCTCCACCCGCATGGTGACGCCACGGCCCACGCCTTCGCTGTGGGCACGCACGGTGCCCCCATGCAGCTCCACCAGGTGCTTGACGATGGACAGCCCCAATCCCAGGCCGGAATGGCCACGGGTGGCGGGGGCGGAGGCCTGCGAGAAGCGCTCGAAGACATGGGGAAGGAATTCAGGCGCGATGCCCACGCCCTCGTCCGCCACGCTCATCACCAGGCTTTCGTCACTGATTTCAAGGCCCACCTTCACCACGCTGCGCGCATTGGAGAACTTGATGGCGTTGGAGACCAGGTTCCACAGGATTTGCTGGAATCGCGTGACATCGATCCACGCCATGATTTCATCGGACGGCGCCTCGAACTGCAGGGTGATGTTCTTGTCGGCGGCGTTGTCGCGCAAGGGCTCCAGGCTTTGCACGGCCAATGAGCAGACATTGACCTCCTCGCGGTGCAGATTGAGTTTTCCCGTCGTCAGGCGCGAGATATCCAGAATGTCCGCAATGATGCGGCTTTGTGCCTTCACGCCTTTCTCGATGGCATCTATGCCCTTCTTGAGCATGGCCTCGCTGAGGTTGGCGCGCTTGAGCAAATGCGTGCCCCCGTTGAGCAGGGACAGCGGCGTGCGCAGTTCATGCGAGAGCACGGCGACAAAATCATCCTTGGTGCGGCTGATGCGCTCTGCGGCCACGCGCGCCGCCTGCTCCTGCTCCAGCATCTGCTGGCGCTGCCTCTCGAACTCCAGGGACTCCGTCAGGTCCTGGGCCACGGCCAGGCGGATGCCGGGCTCGATGGGATCGGAGAACTTCCAGGAGATCAGGCGCTCCTGCCCGTCTGCCGGGAGGATGGGGAACTCGCCGCGCCAGGACTTTTCGGGGTCTTCGGCCAATTGCTGCGCAGCTTTTTCCCGAACGGCCTGCGGAACAAAGCCGATCAGCGGCTTGCCCGCCAGGTCTTCAATGCCGCGCTGCAGCAGTGCCTGCGCCTGGGAGTTGGCATCGCTGATCAGGCCGCCGGCGCTGACCAGCATCATGGCCGCCGGCGCCTGGTCATAGATGGCGCGAAAGCGTGACTCGCTGCGGCGCAGCCCGTCTTCCGCCAGGCGTGCGCGGATCAGGGCATGCAGCGTGGCAATCAACAGCTGCGGCTCCACGGGGTGCACCATGTAGGCATCGGCCCCGGCGTTGAGGCCCGCCACCTGGTGGTTGCTTTTCACATACTCGGCCGACAGGTGCACCACGGGAATCAGGCTGGTGTGCCGCGCACCGCGGATGGTGCGGCATACGTCAAAGCCCGAGATATCGGGCAAGTGCACATCCAGCACCACGGCTGCCACGCCGGTCTCCGACAGGGCAATGGCCTTTTCCCCGGTTTCCGCCTCGACCGTCTGGAATCCAGCCGCCCTGATGACCCGTGCCGTGGAGTAGCGCGTGGCAGGGTTGTCGTCAACGACAAGAATGGTGTGCAGGCTTCGGTCGAATGAGGGAAGAATCATTCCAGTCGTGTTCTTGGGCATGATGTTCCTGTTGTTTTTGATGGGATGAAGACCGGCTTGGCCGTATCAGGCCTTCAGATCCTTGGTATCGACCGGAAGATGCGCGGGAACGATCACGGAAAAGGTCGAGCCTTCGCCCAGGGCGCTTTGCACTTCCACCCAGCCCCCCAGAAGCTGCGCCAGCTGCTTGGACAGGGCCAGGCCCAGGCCCGTGCCCCGCAGGCGCTTCTGGATGGGTGAATCGACCTGGGTGAAGTCATTGAAAATCGCGTCGTGGAATTCCGAGGCGATGCCTATGCCGGTATCCGCCACCGAGAATTTCACCAGCATGTCCCCCACCAGTTCTGCCGACACCTTGATCTCACCCTGCGGCGTGAATTTCAGCGCATTGGAGATGAAGTTTCTGAGGATCTGCGAGAGCTTGCGGTTGTCGGTGTAGAAGCGCGGCAGATCACCGGGCTCTTCGAACACCAGGCTCAACTCCACGTTGTCCGCCATGGCCTTGAACATGCCGCGCAAGGCGGCAAACAAATCCATCATCTCGAACCAGCCCGGCGAGATTTCCAGGCGGCCCGCCTCGATCTTGGCCAGGTCAAGCAGGTCGTTGACCATCTCGGAAAACTCGGCGGCGGTTTCCTGGATGAAGCCGACCTGCCGGGTCTGCTCGGTGGTGAGCGGTCCATCCACATGGTCCAGCAGCAGGCGCGCGTTGCTGCGGATGGCGCCTATGGGCGTGCGGAACTCATGGCTCATGTAGGAGAGGAAATGGCTCTTGAGTTCGGTGGCCTTGCGCAGCTTCTCGGCCTGCACATCCAGCTCACCGTAGAGCGCGACCACGCCGCGATTGGTCTCGTCCAGCTCCTCGCGCAAGGACCTGATCTCGGCGCGGCACAGTTCCAGTTCGGCTTTGAGCTCGTCTTCGTTCATTGTTCTTCCTCGGCCTTGAGGACGACCACGGTGGCGTCATCCCTGCTGCGGGTGTTGTGCCAGAGAAGGCAGGCGGCCAGCAGGCCGGGGTCCCTGCCCAGCAGGCCCGCATAGTCCTCATGCTTCCAGCGGGCAGACACGCCGTCGGAGTGCAGCACCAGAACGCCATGGTCAAGACTGGAGCAGTCGTCCACCCTGGGCCGCGAGATCTGTACACCTGCCGTGCCGTGCTGGCTGCTCAGGGAAAGGCTGGCCACGCCATTGAAAAGCCTGCCACTGATGTTTCCCGCACCGCAGCTGTGCACGGCCTGTGCGCCGAAGCGCACCGCCAACAGGGCCGCCCCGCGCGTGCCGCGCAGCGCTGCATGGGCCTGGGCCACGAACTCGTCCAGCGGCATGGCGGCATCGGCACCGCCGTTCCGGTTCTCGTTCCCGTTCCCATTCCAGTTCTGCGACGCAAAGACATCGACCGCCGCACGGGCCGCCTCGCCCGCCAGCGGTCCATGGCCCAGGCCGTCGACCACCAGCACCTCGGCCAGCCCCACGCCTGACCTGACCGCCCAGGCGTCGCCGCTGATGGTCTCGGGCGCAACGGCCAGGCAAACGGCGCCCATGCGCAGCGACAGTGCCGACGGCGCCCTGCGGCCTTCGCGCAGCCGCGCCAGACTCACCGTGCCGGTGGCTTCGGAGACGACAAAGAAGTCGTCGGCCACCCTGGAGATGGCCCCCAGGCCCGTGCCCGGCGAGCCCGAGCCGGTGCTCACCCCGTCCTGCATGGCGGTGGCGATGTCCTCGATGCCCGGGCCGCGATCGACACAGATGATTTCGATGTCATGCAGGGGCGGCCGCGCGGCTATCCAGATTTCAGCATCCCGCGCATGCCGCACCAGGTTGGTGGCCAGCTCGGTCGCCACCAGCCCCGAACGGCCCATGTCCTCGTCGCCCCAGCCCATGTCGGAGGCCAGTGCAACCACATGGCGCCTGACCTCGCCCACACGGCTCGCATCGCCTATTGGAAATGAACGATGGGTCCAGCCCCGGATTACTTCCACTTGGTGATACTCACTCGTGTGCCCTGGCCCAGCTCGGTTTCTATCTTGAAATCATTCACCAGCCGCTTGCTTCCCGGCAGGCCCAGACCCATTCCCATGCCGGTGGTGAAACCATCGGTCATGGCCATTTTCAGATCCTTGATTCCAGGCCCTGTGTCTTCAAAAATCAATTGCAAGGCCTGTTTTCCATTGACTTCGATGATGGCCCAGTTCATGTGGCCACCTTTTCCATGAATCAGCGTATTGCGGGACAGCTCGCTTGCAGCGGTAATCATCTTTGTCTGATCGACCAGCGAGAACTTCAGCATCTGGCAAAGCGAGCGCACCGTTTGGCGCGTGGCAACAATCTGCTGCTCGTTTTGTAACGGCATTTGGCCGCTGCGATCATGTTCCAAGGGTGGCTCCCGACTGCTGGGCCCGCAAAAGGGCCATTCCCCTCTCGACGGTCATCGCCGTCCTGACCCCGCCAAGGGACAGGCCCAACTCCACCAGGGTGATTGCAACGGCAGGCTGCATGCCCACCACGACGGTGGCGGCAGACAGGATGCGGGCAATGCCCGAGATGGTCACCAGCATGCGCCCGACGAAGGAGTCCACCACCTCCAGCGCCGAGATATCGATCATGACGCCGCTGGCGCCCGTGCTCGCGATGCGCTCGGCCAGGTCGTCCTGGAGCGCCAGCGCCGTCTGGTCCTGCATGTCGATCTGGATGGAAACCAGCAGCACATCGCCCATGCGCAGGATTGGAATGCGGTCCATGGATGGCTCACTCCTGTGCTTGGCGGGTGATGCGCCAGCCGGTCTTGCCCATGGCCAGCTTGAGCGCCTCGGCCAGCGTGGCCTTGGTGGTGATGTCGCGCATGTCGATGCCCAGGTGCACGATGGTCTGGGCAATCTGGGGCCGGATGCCGCTGATGATGCAGTCCGCGCCCATCAGGCGAATGGCCGTCACGGTGCGCAGCAGGTGCTGGGCCACCAGCGTGTCCACCGTGGGCACGCCGGTGATGTCGATGATGGCCAGCTCCGACTCGGTCGACACCAGGCTTTGCAGCAAGGACTCCATCACCACCTGGGTGCGGTTGCTGTCCAGCGTGCCGATCAGCGGAATGGCCAGCACCCCCTCCCACAGCTTGACGACGGGGGTGGACAGCTCCAGCAATTCTTCCTGCTGGCGGATGATGATCTCCTCGCGTGCCTGCTGGAAGCTGCTGACCGTGTGCTGGGCCATGTTGTCCACCAGCACGGTGGCCCTCCAGATTTCCTGGATGGCCGCAGCAGGATCGCCCGACAGCCCGCGCTGGATGTGTGCGAACAGCGGCTTTTTCAGCGACAGGATGAACTGGCTGGTTTCTCCGGCACGCTGGCCCTGGGCGGCGCGGGTGCGGGACAGCTCGGCCAGCAGGCGCCGCGCGGGATTCCAGCCCTCGTCCGAAAACCTTTGCGGATCGGCGCCGGAGGCGAAGGCGCCCACAATGGCGTTGATAATCCCCCGCGCTTCTTTTTCAGAATTCTTTCCAAGCGTGGAATCACCCATGCTGGCCTGGGCCATCCAATCATGGATCAAGGCATCAATATCATTTTGGAGTGTTTGCTGGATAATTCCGGTCATAGATATTTGCTGGATTTCAAATCAATTATTCGTTGAGGCTGCCAGGGAACTGCATTGGTGAAAATACAGCTGGTGTACCAACCATGTTTTTCTACAGATTATTCACTGATGCCCTCGTCACGCGAGACACAATTTGTAATATCAAATGGCATCTTCCTGTAAGGGTTTTTCGACAGATGCATGTCCGCCAAGCCGCGACCTGGTCAGCAAGCCCCCGGTACGCAGCCACGGGTGACGCGGGCACGCCGGTTCCGCCCCTCCTGGAGGGCGGAACCGGCACCGGAGGCAGCCCGCAACCCGTGTGCTCACAGGTTTTCTCATCCGTCAAACTGCGCAATGCATGCCCTTGGAAAATCCCAAGGACATTTCACACCTGGGCGCGGCAAGGCCATACACTGCCCAGCCTTTCTGAAATACGCCATGCCTGATATTGACCATGCAAACAACGCCTTCCACAAAAACCATCGTCAATCAGATTTTTGATGAGGACCGTTTGTCGGAGCTATTGAAACAAGAAGCCTCTCATGGCCTGGGTTTCGAGCAATGCGAATTCGATGGATTGAATCTCTATCAACTCGATTTGCAGGGCGCGCAATTTGTGGAGTGCAGTTTTGCCGACACCTGCTTTGAAAGCTGCCAACTGGCCGGCACCCGCTGGCTGCATTGCAAGGCGGGCCGCGCCGATTTTCGGCTGGCAAACCTGACGGATGCCCTGTTTTGCCAGAGCGACCTGAACAACACCAACTGGGAATTGGCCAAGCTGGCCTCAGCGCGCTTTCTCGAAGTCAAGCTGACCGGCGCCAGGTTTGGCGGTGCGCAAACCCTGGGCATTGATTTTCATGAGTCCCTGCTGATTGGTGCCGATCTGCGCGGCATGTCCTTCCGCAAGAAAACGCTGGAAGGCCTGAACTTCAGCGATGCCGATCTGGCCGGCTGCGACTTCCGCGATGCCGTTTTCCACAAGGCAAGCCTGCGCGATGCCCATCTCAAGAATGCCCGGTTCGATGGCGCGGACCTGCGCTCGGCGGACTTGCGCGGCTTGACGATTGCCTCGCTCAGCCAGCATTTCAAGGGCAGCCTGATCTCGCATGAGCAGGCTGCCGAGTTGGTGGGCGGGCTGGGCGTGCGCGTGATGTGAAGTCGAGGCGGGTGCGCCGCCACCGCCATCCGCACTCAGTAAACGATGTCGTGCTCGTACAGCAGCCTGGAGATGTCCTTGGGCACAAAGCCTGTCAGCAGCGAGTTCTCGTCCAGCAGATTGATGAACTCCCCCGCCGTGCCGGACTTGGAGTGGTCAATGATGAAGTCCAGGAACTCCTCGCTGACGCGGTCACCGTCCTGCTCGAAGGACCAGCTGTGCTCCTGGCCGCCCGACTGGAAGCGCAGCGTGACGGTGTCGCCCTCCATGCCGGATTCGATGCCCTCATAGCCGATGGCGCCACCGCAAGCCTTGGCGAAGCGCTTGAGCAGGGCCACGTAGTCTTCGTCGGCCTCGTTGTCTTCCCCAATGCCGCCATCGAACAATTTGACCTGGGCGGCCTTGGTGTGCTGGCGCAGTGCCGCCATCAGGGCGTACTCGTCCTCGATGGAGGCGATGTCGAAATCCGCAGGCACGATGCCGTGCGTCTTCATGGCGGAGGCAATCACGGCGACAGGGTTCTGGCTCTGGGTCATGGCGGTGTCTGAAAGGGTTGCGGGATCGGAGACGGTGCCGATGATAGGCGCAGCCTGTGCCTGCGCACTGGACATCTTGTCCGGTGGCATCCGGCTTGCGCCTTCAGTCTGTGGAAGCGGGGCTGCGCCTGTCCTTGCGCAGCATGTCCAGATAGAGCGCTTCCACCTTCTCGCGCGCCCAGGGCGTCTTGCGCAGGAATTTGAGGCTGGAGCTGACGCTGGGGTCCAGCGTGAAGCAGCGCACCGGAACCTGCCGTGCCAGGGCAGGCCAGCCATAGCGGGCCTCCAGGGCACGGACGATGGCTTCGAGCGTGACGCCGTGCAGCGGATTGCGGGGCTGGGCAGCGGGGGGCGGAGTTTCTTGCATGGGGTGATTCTCCCTTGTGATGGACCGCAAGCCTGGCAGTGCGGTGCACGCGCTGGTGCCGAGGTTGGCAGCGGCAGGACAGGTTCCGCAGAAACGGGACCGCGCCGGCACTGTGCGAGCGCGGAAAAATTTGTAAACACATGAAACCAAAGAGGAAGTTTCTGTAGCATTCACGGCGTCCCTGCCTCTTCTTCGAACCCGCTTCCATGCCTGCCCTGTCCCTTCGCCAGAAACTGCTGGCTCCGCTGGTTTTCTGCCTGCTGGCGCTGCTTGCGCTGACCCTGTTCAACGCCTACCAGGCACGCAGCAAGGCCTATGAGGCCCGGCAGCAGGCGCTGCGGGACTTTGTCGATTCGGCAGACAGCCTGATTGCCGCCATTGCGGCAGAGGCCAAGGCCGGCAAGCTGCCTGAAGAAGACGCCAAGGCCACGGCCATTGCCCGCGTGGGGCAGCTGCGCTATGCCGGTGGTGCGGGCTACATCACCAGCATCACGACGGATTCCGTGGTGCTGAACAACCCCGCAAGCCCGGGCATCAACGGCAAGAACATGGCCGGCTTCCAGGACGCCAAGGGCAGCTACCTCTACCGCAGCATCGCCGCCGTGGGCGCTTCTGCCCAGGGCAACGGCTACCTCACCTACTGGTGGCCCCGTCCCGGCGCGAAGGAGCCCAGCGAGAAGCTGGCCTATGCCAAGCGATCCACCTCCTGGAACTGGGACCTGATCGCGGGTGACTATGTGGACGACATCCAGCACGCCTTCATCGCCACCATCATCAAGTCGGTGGCGGCGCTGGCGGTGCTGGGCGCACTGCTGTCGTTGATCGCCTGGATGGCCACGCGCAGCGTGCTCCAGGCCATCGGCGGAGAGCCGGCCGTGGCGGCAGCGATCGCCAACCGCATCGCCGCCGGGGATCTGTCGCAAACCGGGCTGGAGGGGGCATCGCACGCACCGGAAGGCAGCGTGATCGCGGCGGTGCAGCGCATGAGCGAGCAGCTGCGCCAACTGGTGACGCGCATCCACGACACGGCGGGCATCATCCACCGCTCGGCCGGCGAGATTGCCACGGGTAGCCTGGACCTGTCGCAGCGCACGGAGCAGCAGGCCAGCTCGCTGGAGGAAACGGCGGCCTCCATGGAGCAGTTGACCGCCACGGTGCACCAGAACGCGGAAAACGCGCAGCAGGCAAGCCAGATCGCCTCGGGCGCCTGCGCGGTGGCCGAGCGCGGCGGCACCGTGGTGGACCAGGTGGTGAGCACGATGGGCGAGATCAATACCTCGTCGCGCCGCGTGGTGGACATCATCGGCGTGATCGACGGCATCGCCTTCCAGACCAACATCCTCGCGCTGAACGCGGCCGTGGAGGCTGCGCGCGCTGGCGACCAGGGGCGCGGCTTCGCGGTCGTGGCGGGCGAGGTGCGCACCCTGGCGCAGCGCAGCGCCTCGGCCGCGCGCGAGATCAAGACGCTGATCCAGGCCTCGGTGGAGCGTGTGGATGCCGGCGCCACCCTGGTGGACCAGGCCGGGCAGACCATGCGCGAAGTGGTCACCACGGTGCGCAACATCACAGGCATCGTGACCGAGATCGCCTCGGCCAGCCGCGAGCAAAGCACCGGCATCGAGCAGGTGGGCCATGCCGTGACCGACATGGACCGCGTGACCCAGCAGAACGCCGCACTGGTGGAACAGTCCTCGGCCGCCACGCAGGTGCTGCAGCAGGAGTCGGAGAAGCTCTCCCGCCTGACGGCATCGTTCAAACTCTAGGCTTCGCTTCCCTTCTCTTTTCAGACATGATCACCTGCTACCTGCGCTACATCATCGACCCGTTCAAGGCCAAGGAATTCGAGGAGTACGGCAAGACCTGGATTCCGCTGGTCGAGAAATTCGGCGGCAAGCACCACGGCTACTTCCTGCCGTCCGAAGGCGCCAACAATGTGGCGCTGGCCATGTTCAGCTTCCCCAGCATGGCGCTGTACGAGGAGTACCGCATCAAGTCCATGCAGGACCCCGAGTGCCAGGCCGCCTTCCGCTACGCGGAGGACACGCGCTGCATCCTGAGCTACGAGCGCAGCTTCATGCGCCCGGTGTTCGGCTGAACCTCCCCCCGCGCCACGCCCATGTGCGTGGCGCGCGTTTGCAAATACGGAATCGGTATTTTCACAACTGAAGCACGCTAACTAGCATCCATCCCATTGCAATCTTTTGAGGATGGAGCGCGTGAACAAGCGTCGTTTCCTGCTGGCCGGCCCTTCTCTGCTGGCCGCTGCCGCCCTGGCTTCCACCACCGCCGCGCGGGCTGCGGCGGATCCCCGGACCCGATTGGTCGTCGCCGACCAGAGCGAGTTGCTGCGCCACCTGCTGGATGCCAGCGGTGAGCGCAAGCGCCTGGGCTTTCAGCTGGAGCTGCCCAACTTCGCGGGCGGCCCGGCCATCTTCGAGGCCATACGCGCAGGCGCGCTGGACATTGCCTATGTGGGCGACACGCCGCCCATCCAGGCGCGCGCCGCCGGTGTGCAGTTGCCCATCATCGCCACCTTCACGCGCGAGCGCGCCCAGTACCGGCTGGTGCAGCGTGCCGATGCAGGCATAGAGCGCCTGGCCGACCTGCGCGGCAAGCGCCTGAGCTATGTGGAAGGCTCGGGCCGCCAGGTCTTCCTGATCGAGGCATTGACACGCGCGGGCCTGACGCTGGCCGACGTGAAGCTGGTCAACCTGCGCGTGGCCGAACTCAACGACGCGCTGCGCGCCAAGGCCGTGGACGTGGCCGTGCTCATGGAGCCCCATGTCACGCGCCTGGGCAAGCAGATCGGCGCGCGGCCCGTGCCCGATCCGCAGGAGCGCACGCTGCTGCCCGCCACCTCGTACATCTACGCACGGCCCGACGTGCTGGCCGACCCGGCCAAGTCCCAGGCCATCGTCGATTTCCTGGGCGCCTTCGTGCGCGCAGGCAAGTGGAGCAATGGCCACGAGCAGGAATGGGGCCGCCACTACTACACGCAGTTCCAGCGCATCGATGCGGAGAGCACGGCGGCCATCCTGGCATCGCAGTCCGACCTGCTGTTCCAGACGGCCGCCGAGGCGCAGCCGCACCACCAGAAGCTGATCGACATCCTGCACGCCGCCGGCAGCCTGCCGCAGCGGCTGGATGCGGCCGGCTCCTTCGTGACCACCTACGACCGCGTGATCGTGGCCAACCGATGAACCGGCCAGAAAACACACGATGACGCAAGCGCAACTGGACATCAACGCGGCCGGTCTGGCACCGGCCACCGCAGCCACCGCTCAATCCGAGCCCGCCACCCGGGCCGCCGTGCAACTGGTGCCCGCGCGCCTGTCGCAGGGCGCGCTGCTGGTGGGCCCCGGCCTGCTGCTGGTGCTGTGGGAGGCGGCCTCGCGCCTGGGCTGGCTGTCGCCCGAGACGCTGACCGCGCCCTCGCAGGCCCTGGTCGCCGGCTACGGCATGGTGGCAGACGGCAGCCTGCTGCCCCACCTGCTGGCATCGGCAGGCCGTGCCTACAGCGGGTTGCTGCTGGGCGTGGTGGCTGGCGTGCTGCTGGCCCTGGCCTCGGGCCTGACGCGCACGGGCGAGGCCCTGCTCGACGGCCTGGTGCAGATCAAGCGCGCCGTGCCCACGCTGGCGCTGATTCCCCTGGCCATCATCTGGCTGGGCATTGGCGAGTCCATGAAGATCTTCCTGATCTTCACGGCCGTGCTGGTGCCCGTCTACATCAACACCCACGCGGCCCTGCGCGGCATCGACATCGGCCATGTGGAGCTGGCCCAGACCCTGGGCCTGTCGCGCGCCGAATTCATCCGCAAGGTGGCGCTGCCGGGCGCACTGCCGGGCTTCTTCGTGGGCCTGCGCATTGCCGTGTCGCTGTGCTGGACGGCGCTGGTGGTGCTGGAGCTGATCAACACGCAGACCGGCATCGGCTACCTCATGAACCGCGCCCGCGACTGGGGGCAGACCGATGTGATCGTGGTGGGCATCCTCATCTACGCCCTGCTGGGCCTGCTGTCCGACGCCGTGGTGCGCCGCATCGAGGCGCATGTGCTGTCCTACCGGAGGTCGCTGGGATCATGAGCCATCACCCCACCCCGGGTGCCGTGCGGCTGCAGCGCTTCACGCGCAGCTTTGGCGGCAAGAACGTGCTGGACGCCATCGACCTGGACATTGCCCCGGGCCAGTTCGTGGCCCTGCTGGGCGAGTCCGGCTCGGGCAAGACCACCTTGCTGCGCGCGCTCGCGGGGCTGGACGGCCATGCGCAGTCCAGCGGTGCGGCCAGTGCGCAGGGCAATGTCTCAGTGCTGTTCCAGGATGCTCGCCTGCTGCCCTGGCTGTCGGTGCTGGACAACCTCACGCTGGGTCTGGACGCGCGCGCCGTGCTGCCCGCAGCACGGCAAATCCTGCACGACGTGGGCCTGCAGGACAAGGCCGGCGCCTGGCCCGCCACGCTGTCGGGCGGGCAAAAGCAGCGCGCATCGCTGGCCCGCAGCCTGCTGCGCAACCCGCACGTGCTGCTGGCCGACGAGCCCTTCGGCGCGCTGGACGCGCTCACGCGCATGCGCATGCACGGCCTGCTGCTGCGCCTGGTCGAGCGCATACGGCCCACGGTCATCCTCGTCACGCACGACGTGGACGAATCCCTGCTGCTGGCCGACCGCATCCTGGTGCTCAGGGACGGCCGCATCGCCGAGGACCACGCCGTGGACCTGCCCCATCCCCGCCGCCCCGACCATCCTGCCTTCATGCAGCTGCGCGCCACCTTGCTGCGCAGCCTGGGCGTCGAGACAGAGATCGCCTGACGCCGGCCCCGCCCGCGAAACAACCCACACAACAAAGGACTGCTCCCATGTCTCGGCAACTGCACCTGAACCTGTTCCTCATGACGCGCGGCCACCATGAAGGCGCCTGGCGCCATCCCGGCGCCAACCGCAAGGCGCTCACCGACCTGGAGCTGTACGTCGATGCCGCACGCATCGCCGAGGCCGCCAAATTCGACGCCGTCTTCCTGGCCGACAGCCTGGTCGGGCCCGAGAACGGCCAGCAGATCACCTCGGGCCTGCTGGACCCGCTGGTGCTGCTGACGGCACTGGCGCTGCGCACCGAGCGCATCGGCCTGATCGGCACCGCCTCCACCACCTACAGCCATGCCTATACGCTGGCGCGCCAGTTCGCCTCGCTGGACCATCTGTCCAAGGGGCGGGCGGGCTGGAACATCGTCACTTCCTGGGCGCCCAACGCGGGCCTGAACTTCGGACTGGCCGACAACGTGGACCACGGCGACCGCTACCGCATCGCCGAGGAATTCGTGTCCGCCGTCGATGCACTGTGGCGCAGCTTTCCGGCCAGCGCCCTGCTGGACGACACGGCGGCCGGCCAGTTCCTCGACGCATCGCAGATCCAGCCCATCCACTTCGAGGGCAAATACATCCGCACGCGCGGCCCGCTCAACGTGCCCGGCAGCCCGCAGGGCCGGCCCGTCTTCGTGCAGGCCGGCCAGTCCGAGTCCGGCCGCGCCTTTGCCGCGCAATGGGCCGAGGCCATCTTCACGGCCCACGGCTCGCGGGAATCGGCCCAGGCCTTCTATGCCGACATCAAGGGACAGGCGCAGCAGCTGGGCCGCCGCCCGCAGGACATCGTGATCCTGCCCGGCATCAGCGCCGCCATCGGCTCCACCGAATACGAGGCGCGCCAGGTCTGGGAAGAGCTCGACAGCCTGACCAGCATCGAGGTCGGCCTGGCCCGCCTGTCCGCACGCTTTGGCGGCCACGACTTCTCCGCCGTGCCGCTGGACCGCCTGCTCACGCGCGACGACTTCCCCGATCCCGACAAGGTCGAAGCCTCGCGCAGCCGCGCCGTGGGCTACGTGGAAACCAGCCTGCGCGACGGCCTCACCCTGCGCGGCCTGCTCAAGCGCCTGGCCGGCGCCCGCGGCCACCTGGCCGTGGCCGGCACGCCCGAACAGGTGGCCGACATCATCGAAGACTGGTTCAAGCACGGCGCAGCCGACGGCTTCAACGTCATGCCGCCCATACTTAACCAGCAGTTCGAGCTGTTCACCAGCGAAGTTGTGCCGATCCTGCGCAAGCGCGGCCTGTTCCGCGAGGAATACGAAAGCCGCACGCTGCGCGGGCATTTCGGGCTGGGGGAGCTGGCGGGGAAGGGAGCGGTTGGTGCCCCAGCCGCCCGCCCAAGGGAGCAAGCGCTGGCGGCTTGACCGATGCAGCGCTGCGGCTGCACAGACAGGCCTACAGCAGAATGTCCGCCGTGGGGTACTTCCAGAAGTCGCGCAGCAGGTAGCTGATCGGCAGGTTCAGATTCGTGGAGCTGGGTGGAATCGGCTGCAGGAACCACTTCTCGTAGATGGGGTGGATTTCGCGGCTGGTGATGATCCGCTTCATCTCTTCATCGACCAGTTTCTTGAACGCGGTATCGGCCTTCGGCAGCATGATGGCCAGGGGTTCGGTGGACAGGAACTTGCCCACCACCTTCAGGGCGCGTGGATCGGGCCGTGCAGCGGCCAGCCCGTTGAGAAGCACGTCATCCATCACGAACGCGTCGGCTTCGCCCTTCTCCACCATCTCCAGGGCCCTCGCGTGATCGGGGGCCTCCACAATGGTGATGCCCATGAGGCGCTGCCTGTTGGCCTGCGTCACCAGGGCCATCGGGCTGGTGCCCTTGGTGGAAACCAGCTTTTTGCCCTTGAGATCCTCCATCGCGTTGACGGTGCTTTCGGCCTTCACGAGCATCCGGGCGCCGGTGATGAAATGGGGAACCGTGAACGCCACGGTCTGGCGCCGCTGCGCGTTGTTCGTGGTCGAGCCGCACTCCATGTCGGCCTTGCCCTGCTCGATCACGGCCATGCGATTGGCGGGCGTGACCATCAGGAACTCCAC
Source organism: Delftia sp. JD2 (assembly GCF_001682645.1). NCBI lineage: Bacteria > Pseudomonadati > Pseudomonadota > Betaproteobacteria > Burkholderiales > Comamonadaceae > Delftia > Delftia sp. JD2. The sequence goes on along the minus strand of NZ_LFJT01000017.1, from coordinate 32,272 downwards.
CTTCATGTCCTTCCTGCCTGTCTGCTTGCGCACCGCCTCGGCCAGGCGAAGGCACAGATCCAGCGCGTAACCGACGGGCTTGCCGCTGCGCGTGTCGATGTAGGAGAAGGGGACCGACGATTCCCGGTGCGCGATCACCAGCGCGCCACCGGCATTGATCTTGTCCAGCACACCGGCTGTCGATACGCCGCTCAAGGCCAACAGGCCCAACGCACCCAACGCAATTCCCCACTGGCGAAAGATCATCGAAGTCCTTGGATCGCAAGCGCTGGGCGGCGCCCAGCAGTGTCGTGACAGGTTATACACGTATTGTTACCAGATGTGCAAACCTGAGCTTACGCGCCCCCATCCTCATCCAGCAGTTCGAATCGTTCGCCAGCGAAGTCCTCCCCATGCTGCAAAAGCGCGGCCTGTTCCGCAAGGAAGACGACAGCCGCATGCTGCGCGGGCATTGCGGGCTCGGGGAGCTGGCAGGGGCGGCGAGTGGGAGAAGGCGTTGGCTGTCTGATGCAAAGCCGACCTATCGTGGCGCGGCCATGGCAACACAGGCCTCATGAAACGCCACGATGGCCTTCGTGCAAGCCTGGGGCTCCGCCTGAAAAATGAAATGCGGCCCGGCAATGCTTTCAACGCGCGCATTGCCGGATATGGATGCCACGAGGCCCGCCGCATTGGCTGGCATCAGCCTGTCGTGGCTGGCTCGCAGATAAAGCAAGGGCTGCCGCACACGAACGCCCTGCGCCAGCAGATCAACCTCCAGAGCCTGCCGGACGCGGCCCGCCCAAACCACCGGAGCAACCGTCTGCAGGGCCTGCTTGAGCAAGGCGCGCCCGGACGCTGTCGCATGGCCATTGCTCAGCACTCCATCGAGCAGCCACATCGGAGCGCATGCCGCCGGGACCCATGCCAACAGCCCAGACAGGCTAGAAAGGACTGACTTCAAGGGCAAATCCAGGCGTGCGAACGAGGCTCCCAGAATGACGCCCCGAACCCGCGTGAGGTGCTCCGCCGCCAGGCGCAACGCCAACGGTCCCGAGAACGATTCGCCGATCAGCAAAAACGGCCCGGCGGGCAGACGGGCTCGCACATGGCCCAGCAGTTCGTCATAGGAAAGCGGCTCATCCGTCGGATAGGTGATGACCTGCACCTGAAAGAACGTGGACAGAACCTGCGCGAACTCCGCCAGCAGCAAGCCTGTGCCGTCCAGACCAGGCAGGATCACCAGTCTGGGCAAATCCTGGCCCTGGCCATGGCTCTGCCCCTTGTTCTCACCCGCTCCACCACTCACTCCCCTCATCGGACATCGCTCCCTCAAAGGCCCAACCATAGCCGAAGCACGCCCTTGATTGGCGCCCGCATGTGCGGCAGCCCCGGACCTGCTCCAGGCTATCCGCCCTCCCCCGTTGTGGCAGGATCACCAGCACCAGAATTACCGAGGGAACTCCCATGCTGATCAACTGCGTCGCCTACGAAAACGGGGCCAAGCTGGCGGACATTCCCGTCGCCGACATCAGCAACTACATAGAGCGGCCCGGCTGCTTCGTCTGGGTGGCGCTGGCGGACGCCACGCCGGCCGAGCTGGAGGAGATGCGCCAGGAGTTCGGCCTGCACGCCCTGGCCGTGGAGGATGCGCTGCACGGCCACCAGCGGCCCAAGCTGGAGGAGTACGGCAGCTCGCTGTTTGCCGTGATGCACCTGCTGGAGCCCGAGCCCGAGCGGCCCGGGCACTTCAACCACGGCGAGGTCGATGTCTTCGTGGGCTCCAACTACGTGCTGTCGGTGCGCAACCGCAGCAAGCGCGGTTTCCTGGGCGTGCGCGAGCGCTGTGAGAGCGAGCCGGAGCTGCTGCGCCACGGCTCGGGCTTTGTGCTGTATGCGCTGATGGATGCGGTGGTGGACCGCTACTTTCCCATCATCGACGCGCTGGAGGTGGAGCTGGAGCAGATCGAGCAGCAGATCTTCACCAAGGGCGCGGCGCGCGACAACATCAAGCAGCTGTATGAACTCAAGGGCCGCGCCATGGACCTCAAGCACGCCGTGGCCCCCCTGCTGGAAGCCGTGGGCAAGCTCAACGGCGGGCGCGTCCCCCAGATCTGCGTGGGCTCCAGGGACTACTTCCGCGATGTGATGGATCACCTGGGCCGCATCAACGCCCAGATCGACACCATGCGCGACACCGTGGGCACGGCCATCCAGGTGAACCTGTCCATGGTGTCCATCGAGGAAAACGAAGTCACCAAGCGGCTGGCAGCCTGGGCCAGTATCTTCGCCATCTGCACGGCCTTCTTCGGCGTCTGGGGAATGAACTTCGAGAACATGCCCGAACTGAAGTGGCAATACGGCTATCCGGCCGCACTGCTGTTCGTGCTGGGTGTTTGCGGCCTGCTTTACTACAAGTTCCGCAAGGCGGGGTGGCTATAGGCGGCGGGAAGGCGAGCGGTGCCAGGGTATTCACCCAGCCACACCGTCACAGCCGCGTCACACATCCACGCCACCATCCCAGGCGCCAACTCCTGGACGCCCGGATTCCCCACCATGTACGACGAACTTCTGCCCGACCACCATGATTCGCTGATGCAGCGCATCGAACGCGATCTGCTCGACAGCTACGACGAAGAACTGGAGATGGAGATAGACGACGCCCGCCTGAGCAGCGGTGGCGACGATCTGGACGGTGCCGACTCCGTGAGCCGCCAGACCTACTTCCGCGAACTGCTGCGCCTGCAGGGCGAGCTGGTCAAGCTGCAGGACTGGGTGCAGCACCACAAGAAGAAGGTGGTCATTCTCTTCGAGGGCCGCGATGCGGCCGGCAAGGGCGGCGTGATCAAGCGCATCACCCAGCGCCTGAACCCGCGCGTATGCCGCGTGGCCGCCCTGCCCGCGCCCAACGACCGCGAGCGCACGCAGTGGTATTTCCAGCGCTATGTCTCCCACCTGCCTGCGGGTGGCGAGATCGTTCTCTTTGACCGCAGCTGGTACAACCGCGCGGGCGTGGAGCGCGTGATGGGCTTTTGCTCCGACGAGGAGTACGAGGAGTTCTTCCGCTCCGTGCCCGAGTTCGAGAAGATGCTGGTGCGCTCGGGCATCACGCTGGTGAAGTACTGGTTCTCCATCACCGACGACGAGCAGCACCTGCGCTTTCTGGGCCGCGTGCACGACCCGCTCAAGCAGTGGAAGCTCAGTCCCATGGACTTCGAGAGCCGCCGCCGCTGGGAGGACTACACCAAGGCCAAGGAAGCCATGCTGGAGCGCACCCACATCGCCGAGGCGCCCTGGTGGCTGGTGCAGGCCGTGGACAAGAAGAAGGCGCGGCTCAACTGCATCTCCCACCTGCTGACGCAGCTGCCCTATGAAGAGATAGAGCACCCGGCCATCGTGCTGCCAGAGCGCACGCGCAATCCCGAATACACACGCAACCCCGTTCCCCAGCACATGTACGTTCCGGACAAGTACTGACACCCCCTGAGGCGCTTCGCGCCTTCCCCCTCTCTACCCGCTTTGCGGGGGAGGGGGACGACACCCCCGGTGCGGGGGCGGCCCTTCCTTGGTGTCTCTGGCTTCAGCAAGTGCCCATTTCATGCGCACGGCCGACTTTCAGACCTTATGCGCCTCGCCGTCCTCCACGGATGCCTCGGACGCCTCAGGCGTCTCTGGCGCTGGCTCTGCCCCGGCGACTGCAGCCGCCTGCGGCACCTCGGCAACCTCGGCCGCACGCTTGCGCCGGTCCTGCTCCAGCAGCGCGGTCAGCGCCGCGTGGATGCGCTCCAGCGTGCCGCCCGGGTTGACCCACCAGTCCGTGGACCAGATGCGCAGTATCTGCCAGCCCAGGCCGCGCAGCACCTGCTCGCGCAGCTTGTCGCGGTCGCGCGCCGTGGCCGAGCGGTGGTAGGTGGCGCCGTCGCACTCCACGCCCGCCAGGTAGCTGCCCGCATGGTCCGGGTGCACCACGCCCAGGTCCACGCGGAACGAGGATGCGCCGATCTGCGTGTGCACGCGCCAGCCCTTGCGCTCCAGCGCCTGGGCCACGCTGGCCTCGAACGGGCTGTCGAAATCGCCCTGGCTGCCATGGTGCGACTCGGCCAGCGCGCGCGGGCCGCGCTCGGCAAATTCCAGGAAGTGCTTGAGATCGCGCACGCCCGCTGCCTGGGTGCGCGACAGGTCCATTTGCTCGCCGCGCAGGCTGGAGAAGATGCGCAGTTCCTGCCGCGCCCGCGTCACCGCCACGTTCAGCCGCCGCTCGCCGCCGTCGCGGTTGAGCGGGCCGAAGTTCATGGACACCGCGCCCGAGATATCGGGCCCGTAGGTGATGGAAAAGTACATGATGTCCCGCTCGTCGCCCTGCACGCTTTCCAGGTTCTTGACGAAGACGGGCTCCAGCAGCGCATCGGAGAAAAACGGCTCCAGCCCCGGGTCCTTGCGGCGCTCCTCGTCCAGCAAATCCTCGATCAGGCTTTGCTGCTCGGAGTTGAAGGTGACCACGCCGATGGTGGCACCCGACTGCGCAAACCCCGGCGACTTCAGCCGCGCCACCAGGTCGGCCACCAGGGCCTTGGCCTCGGGCTGGTTGATGCGGGCGCCACCCTTCTCATAGCGGCCCTGCACGGCGTGGAAGCTGACGGCGCGGTCATCGGTGACGGGCGAGGGAAAGGTCACCAGCCCGCCGCCGTAGTAACGGTGGTTGCTGAAGGCGATCAGGCTTTCATGGCGCGAGCGGTAGTGCCACGACAGGTTGCGCGTGGGCAGGCTGGCGCCCAGGCATTCGTCCAGGATGCTTTCCATGTCGCCTTCCACGCCCTGCGTGTCGTCGTCGAAGGTGTCGGAGGTGTCGGCGCGGCCGAAGAAGCTGGTGGGCGGCAGCTGCTTGGGGTCGCCCACCATGACCACCTGCCTGGCACGCGCCATGGCGCCGATGGCGTCCCAGACGGGGATCTGCGAGGCCTCGTCGAAGATGACGATGTCGAAGTTGCTGGTCTCGGCGCTCAGGTACTGGGCAATGGACAGCGGGCTCATCAGCAGGCAGGGCGTCAGGCGCAGCACGGCCGAGGGGATCTGCTCCAGCAGCTGGCGCAGCGGCAGGTGCTGGCGCTTCTTGGTGATCTCGCGCCGCAGAATGCCCCACTCGCTGTTGCGCTGGATGCTGTCGGCCGACGGCAGGCCCGCGCACAGCCGCGCGCGTATCCACTGGCGCGTGACCGAGGTGAATTCATCGTCCAGCGCGCGGAAGTCGGCAATGCGCCGCTCATGCTCGGCAGAGACGAAGCGCTTGAGCACCTCGTCCTCGTCCACGGCCAGCGCCAGCCACCAGCGCGCGTAGTTGACCTCGAAGGCCTTGGGCGCTTGGGCCGGCGCCAGGCTGCCGGACTCGATGGCATCGGCCAGCGCACCCAGCCCGCCCGCGCGGGCCGCGGCCTGGGCATTGCGCCAGGCGCACCAGGCATGCAGGCCGCCCTGCCCGGCCAGCACGCCGCCCGCCGTGGCCGCCAGTTGCTCGGCCGTGCTCTGGGCCAGGGCACGCTGCTGCGGCTCGCCATGGGCTGCCGCCGCGCTGAAGGGGTCTATGGCCGCGTGCAGGCCGGCCAGGCTGTCCAGCAACTGCTGGCAGGCCATGCCGACCGCGGCGCCCTCGCCCAGCTCGGCGCTGCGCAAGGCCAGCACCTGGTGCAGCGCCTGGCGTGCCTGGGCCAGCTCGGCCTCCTGCCAGCCCAGCCCGGTCAGCCCTGCCTGCAGCGATCCCTGCAGGCGCAGCGCATGCTCCACGGCTTGCGGGCGCGTGTCCAGGCCGTCCCAGACGCCGGGGCAGCGCAAGCGCAGATCGTCCAGCGCCAGCAGTTGTTCCTCGATGGCGCTGCGGGCCGCCAGCTGCGCATGGGCCTGCTGCAGCGCCGCACCACTGCGGCCCTGGGCCACGGCGGCGTGCGATGCCATCAGGCCGCCGCGCCGCGTCAGTTGCAGGCGCTCGCGCTCGAAGGCCAGCCCGTCCTGCAAGGCCTGGGCATCGGTTTCCAGCCCGCGCCACAGGCCGTGGCTGGCATCGGCCAGCGGCAGGTAGCCATCGAGCTGGCGGTCGATCTGGTACAGGGCCTGCAGGCGCTGCACTTCGGCCGCCCAGCGCTCACCGCCATGGCCTTCGGCCACGGCCTCCAGTCCGTCGAGCGAGAAGGATTTCTGCGCGCGCGCGGCCAGCAGGGCCGCATTGGCCTTCAAGGCGCTGCGCGCATGGTCGGTGCGCGTGCGGTGTCCGGCCCACAGGCCGTCGGCTGCGGCGCCGGGCTGGATCTGGTCCAGTTCCTCGCGCAGACCCCGGATGCGCACCAGGGCGGCCAGGTCATCGGCCACGCGCGGCTCGCCCGTGCCCTCGATGGTGGCCTCCAGCGCCGCGCGCACCTTGCGCCGGCCCAGCCAGGACAGCGGCCACAAGGACTTGCCGGCCCTGGCCCATTCGCGCTGCAGCTGCGAGACATTGAGCTGGCCCACGCCCGGGCCGTACTTGACGGACAGGCCCTGGCGCAGCGCCGCGATCTCGTCGATGCACTGCAGGCCGCGCTCCAGCTCATCGCCCAGGGCCACGGGCCAGGGCGTGCCCAGCCCGGCCTGCAGGCGCCGGCGCTGCGCCAGCAGGTCCAGCGCCTGGGCCAGGCGCGCATGCAGCTCGGCCGGCCAGGGCGCCGGAATCTGTGCAGACAGATCACCGTGCTGCGCCAGCAGCTGCAGGCCCGATTGCAGGGATTCTCCAATGCGCGCGCCGTCAGGCAGCACGCAGAAGGCCAGGTTGCGGCCTGCGGCCGCAGGCAGCGCGCGCGCGATCACGCCCAGCGCCGAGCGCGCCTGGCGCCCCAGCGCCGGCCACTCGATGCGCAGCAGCCGGCCCAGCTGCTGCGCCGCCTCGGCAAAGCCCTGGCCTGCATCGTGCAGCGCCTGGGCGGCATCCACCATCTGCTGCTGCCAGCGCACGGACCAGTCGCTGGCCTGCACCGTGGCCAGGGGCCCGTCCTTCAGATGCTGCGCGCCCACGGCCTGGGCATTGGCCTGCAGGCGGCCCGCAGTCTCGCGCAAAAGGGCCAGGCCCGCTTCGTCATGGGCCTGGGGCGTGGGCCAGTGAAATCCCAGGCGCGGCAGCGCCTCGCCACCGGCCACGGCGCCAATGGCGCGGTAGATGGTCCAGCCGTTGGCGTGGCGCCGGTGCAGGCGCTCCACATAGGCCGACAGCTGCTCGCGCAGGCGGCCGAGCTGGCTGGCCTTGGCGGCCCAGGCCTCGGCATCCACCTGGCCATGCGAGTCCCAGGATTTCTGCAGCTGGCCCAGCACGTCGAGCTTGCGGCTCTTGTTGGAGTGCAGCTCCAGGCAGAACTCGCCCAGGCCCACTTCGCGCAGGCGGCGGTAGACCACGTCCAGCGCGGCGATTTTCTCGGCCACGAAGAGCACGCGCTTGTCCTCGGCCAGGCACTGCGCGATCAGGTTGGCAATGGTCTGGCTCTTGCCCGTGCCCGGCGGGCCGATGAGCACGAAGTCCTTGCCGCGCGCAGCGGCCATCACGGCCGACAGCTGCGATGAATCGGCCGGCAGCGGGCTGAAGACCTGCTGCGGCGCGAACTCCTGGTCCAGCCGCCGCGTGTCGGGAAAGGCGATCTCCGAGCGATAGGGCTCGCGCGGCGTGTCGATCAGGTGGGCGACCACGGGCGAGCTGCGCAGCTGGTCGGCGCGCTCGGCCAGGTCCTTCCACATCAGGTACTTGGCGAAGGAGAACATGGACAGCACCACGTCCTCGCTGACCTCCCAGCCGCGCACGTCCTTGATCGCCTCGCGCACGCGGGCCCAGATGCCGGCGATGTCCAGCCCGGCCTCGTCGCGCGGCAGGTCGCCTGCGGGCACGCCCAGCTCCAGCTGGAAGTCCTGGCGCAGCATCTCGACCAGCGTGGGGTTGAAGCGCGGCTCGTCCTCATGCGCCTGCAGCGTGAAGCCCGAGCGCGCGCTCTTGCGCTCCAGCGTGACGGGCAGCAGGATCAGCGGCGCGCGCACGCGCACATCGGGCTTGTCGGGCCGGCTCCAGACCAGAAAGCCCAGGGCCACGAACAAGGTGTTGGCGCCGCCTTCCTGCAGCGCGTTGCGCGCGCCGCGGAACAGCTCCACAAAGCGGCTGTCCAGCTCCAGCGGCTCCAGGTCGATGAAGACCTCGCGCCGCTGCAGCGCCTCTTCGGCGTGCGCGCCGCGCAGGTCTTCCAGGCTGCGCGCCTCGTGCAATGGCTGGCTGCGCGGGTCCTTGCCCTGCATGAGCTCGGGGCTGGGCAGCAGCTTGAGCACCTGGCCCCGGGCCAGCGTGTCCTCCAGCGCGGGCGCGGCCACCTGCAGCAGCAGCGATTTCTTGCCGGGCTTGAAGTTGAGCAGCGCATTGCGCAGCGACAGGTCCAGCAGCCGGCGCTGCCAGCGCGCCAGCCTGTCCTTGGGATCGAGTTGGGAGGTGGGCACTTCGCGTGCCTGCGCCTGCGCCAGGAGTTCGGGCGGCGGCTCCACGGTGAGCCGTGGCTCGACCTGGCCTTCGCCCGCCTCGGGCGCGGCGTCCTGCGGCTGAGCCAGCGCCAGCGGGCGGATGCGCTGCATGCGTGCGCGCCGCACGTCCACCAGCAGCTCGAACTGGTCCTCATGCTCTTCGGCCAGCTGGCGCGCGCCCTGGGCAATGGCCTGGCTGAAGGCCACGGCCTGGCCTTGCGCGGCCAGCGTGGTCTCGAAGACCACCAGCTCCTGCAGCTTGAGCCGCTTGCGCACGGCCGTGATGTCATCGACCACGGCGGTCGAGAATTCCTGCCTGCCCAGCCACAGGCCCACGAAGGCATGGCCGCGCGTGAAGACCAGCAGCGGGTTCAGGTGCGCCTGCTCCAGGCAGGAGGCGAACAGCAGCGTCAGGTCCAGGCAGGTGGCCAGGCCCGCATCCAGCACCTGGGACGCGCCGCGTATCTTCTGGCCCGCATGCTCGAAGCTGGCCGGCGGCAGCGCGTAGTTGAGTTTCTTCTGGAGCACGGAAGTCCAGATGGCCGAGGCCAGTTCCCAGGCCCGCTGCGGCCCCTGTTCATAGCCGTTGATGGCGCCGGACTTGCCCGCCGACTCCAGCGCCTGCGCCGCGCCCTTGAGGATACGGTCCACGGCCGGATCGTTGGGTTGCACGAAGGCCGCCACCATCTCGGGCAAATGCCCCAGGCCGCCCCACTGGTTGCGTGCCAGCAGTTCCAGCGGGTGTTCGTGCCGGGCCAGCACCGTCTCTGCCGGCTGGCCGCTGCGCAGCTCCAGCCGCAGCACGGCGGGCTCGGCCTCGGTCAGGCGCGAGAGCAAGGCGCCGTCCAGCGCCACATCCAGGTCGGTCAGCGCATAGGTGCTGTGCGCGGCCACCGACTCCAGGCGCCAGGTGCGCGGCTTGATGAAGGCAGGCTCCGAGGCCAGGTGCAGGCTCAGCGCCTGCAGCGGCAGCTCGCTCTCGTTGACGATGGCCAGCTCCAGCAGCGCGGGCACGGCGTTCTGGAAGTCGGCGAGATTGAGCTTGGCGACGGTGCCGATGCGCAGCTGCGGGGCCGTCTGCGGCGCCTGGGCGGCGGCGGGGGCGGCATCTGCGGGGGAATCTCGGCGGGGGTCTTCTGTCATGCGCGGTAGTCCTTGGCTGGCCAGCAGGCGGCGGGAATTGTCGAAATCCCGTCATATTCCTGGCCTGACGATTGTCCGCTGCGAATGGGGCGCCGTGTCCGAGATGGGCGGTTTTCAGGGGTCACTGTTTGCAAAAAATGAGAGCATGGATGAAGGCGCCGGCCACCGGCGCGCCCGGCTCCAGTACGATGCCGGCCAGCCATGCGCAACATCCCGCCCCTTCACCTCATCGCCGCCTTCGATGCCGTGGCGCGAAGCCAGAGCTTCAAGCAGGCGGCCGAAGAACTAAACCTTTCGGACAGCGCCGTCAGCCACCGCATCCGCGAACTGGAAAAGCTGCTGGGCACCCCGCTGTTCCACCGCACCACGCGCGTGGTCACGCTCAGCGCCGAGGGAGCCTGGCTGCACCAGCAGACCCGCGCCCCGCTGCAGGCGCTGGAGACCACCTTCGGCAGCCTGGTGCAGGGGCGCGACGTGGTGCGCATCAGCGCCCTGCCCTCGTTCGCACGGCTGCGGCTGGTGCCGTCGCTCACGGCCTTTCAGCGCAGCCACCCGGAGGTGTCCATCGCCATCGATCCGACCACGCGCACCGTCAACCTCCAGCAGGGCGAGGCGGACATCGCCATCCGCTTTGCACACCAGGCGCCTCAGGCACCTCTGGCATTCCACTGCGAACGCCTGCTGGACGACGAATGGTTTGCCGTGGCCGCGCCACGCTACCTGGAGCAGTTCGAGGGCCTGGATCTGGCCGGGCTGTTCCGGCGGGCCAGCCTGCTCTCGCACAGCCGCCAACCCTGGGAGCCCTGGCTGCAGGCCGCGGGCCTGCGCATCTCGGCAGCCCAGCGCCAGCTCAGCTATTCGGACACGGGCTTCATGCTGGACGCGGCGCTGAACCTGCAAGGCATTGCGCTGGGCCGCCGCTCCCTGGTCCAGCGCCTGCTGGCCGAGCGCAGCCTGGTGCGCGTCTCGGACACGGCCATCCCCTGCAGCCAGAGCTATTTCCTGCTGGCTTCCGAGCGCGCCATGGTCTCGCGCCATGGCGCGGCCGTCATGGACTGGATTCGTGCGGTGGCGGCCGAGGCCGGATAGCCGGGCGCCGCCGCCAGCCACCCGCGTTCACGCTTCGCACGCTCACGCCCCCACATCCTCAGCGCGCCATGGTCAGCGCAATGCCCAGCAGCACGCCCGCCATGGCCGCCGCCTTGGGCCGCAGATGGCGTTCGGCAAAGAACCGTGCCGACAGCGCAAACACCATGACCAGATTGGCGCGGCGCAGCACCGAGATCACGGCAATCTGCGCGCCCTCCATCTGCACGGCGGCCAGGTAGATGGACTCGGCCAGCACATAGGCCAGCGCAATGGCGGGCACGGCCCAGTTGCGCCCCAGCAGGCTGCGCAGCTCCAGCCCGCGCCAGATCCAGGGCAACAGCAGCAAGGCCAGGGCGCCGCGCTGCAGCGCAGACCAGGCCTGGACGGCAACCAGGTCCATGCGCAGCGTGGCCAGAATGTGCTTGTCGTACAGGGCATTGGCCGAAGACAGCAGCGTGGCCGCCAGCATGCACAGCACCCAGAGATTGCGGCCAAAGCCTATGCCCTCCTTCCGGCCGACCAGGGAGAACAGGTAGTACGAGGCCATGGACACCGCCAGACCCAGCCATTGCCACCAGCCCAGGTGCTCGGACAGCAGGAGCACCGCGCCCAGCGCCGTCCACAGCGGCCCGCTGGCACGCACGCCCGCAGAGATGGACAGCGGCAAGGCCTTCACCGAGTAGTACGACAGCACCCAGGTGGCCACCATCATCAGCGACTTGGGCAGCAGCAGCATCTGCTGGCGCAGGTCCAGCGCGGCGGACGAGGAATCGCCCATCGCCACGAAAGGCAGCCACAGCAGCGCGCCCAGCGCCGAGCACCAGAACACCACCTCCAGCACGGACTTTTCCCCCAGCGCCAGCTTGGTCAGAAAGTCATATGCCCCCAACACCAGGCCGGCCAGCAGCCCCAACACCATCCAGTCCATATCCGCCTGCACTCCTGCATTGACAAGGGTGCAAGCGTAGGAGCGATGGCTGCAGGCATTGCTGAGACCTGTGCGGCGATTGCGCAATCGCGCTCATGAATGCGCGGCCCCGCGGCAGGGCCGGCCATCACTTCATGTACGAGCGCATCACCGACAGCACCAGGTCCACGTCGTCATCACGGGCCTGGCCGCCGGCCGTGCCATCGGCCAGATGGGTGCGCACATGGCCTTCGAGCACCTCGAAGATCATGCCGTTGACGGCGCCGCGCACGGCTGCCAGTTGCTGGAGGATGGCCGCGCAGTCGTGCTCGGCCTCGAGCGCGCGCTCCAGCGCCTGGGCCTGGCCCTGGATGCGGCGGATGCGCGTGAGCAAGCGCTTCTTGTTCTGAATCGTATGTGCCATGAGGGCCATTCTAGGCGCCTGCACATACTGGGGTACAGTATCTGCATGCGCAGCATTCCATCCCTCTCGACCGCTGGCGGCGCCAGCCCCAGGCAGCATTCACACCGTTTCGACGAAGGCAACCCGCTGGGCGAGCGCCGTGCCATGCTGGCTGCGGGGCTGACGGCGGCCATGATGGTCGGGGAGATCGCAGGCGGGTACGGATTCAACTCCATGGCGCTGCTGGCCGATGGCTGGCATATGGGATCGCACGCGCTGGCGCTGGGGCTCTCAGCTGGCGCCTATGCGGCCGCGCGCAGATTGGCGGGAGATACGCGCTTTGCCTTCGGCACCTGGAAGATCGAGGTGTTGGCCGGCTACACCAGCGCCATCTTGCTGCTGCTGGTGGCGGGCGGCATGGCCTGGCAGTCGGTGCAGCGCCTGTTCTCGCCCTCGCCCATCCACTACGAGCAGGCCCTGGGCGTGGCCGCGCTGGGCCTGCTGGTCAACCTGGTCTGCGCCTGGCTGCTGAAGGGCGGGCACGGGCATCACCATGGTCACGGTCACAACCACGGACATCACCACGGGCACGGCAGGCATGCGCACGGCGGCCACGCGGGCGACCGCCATCACGGCGACCACGGTGACCATGACGACCACGGCGATCTCAACCTGCGCTCGGCCTACCTGCATGTGCTGGCCGATGCCGCCACCTCGGTGATGGCCATCGCCGCCCTGTTCGGCGGCATGGCCTGGGGCCTGGGATGGCTGGACCCGGCCATGGGCCTGGCCGGCGCCGTGCTGGTGGCGGCATGGGCCCTGGGCCTGCTGCGCGACAGCAGCCGCGTGCTGCTGGACGCCGAGATGCACGCCCCCGTGGTCCGCGAGGTGCGTGAGGCCATCGCCCAGGCGCCGTTTGCCGCGCAGATCTCCGACCTGCATGTCTGGCGCGTGGGCAAGGCGCGCTACGCCTGCATCGTGGCGCTGGACGCGCCCGCAGGCGTGGACCCCGATGCCGTGCGCCAGCTGCTGGGCGTGCACGAGGAACTGGTCCACGTCACGGTGGAGGTCAACCGGCCGCAGCCGGCTGCGACACACTGAGCCTATTGCGCGCCGGCCACCGCAGCCTGGCGCGCACCGGGCTGCTTGAACAGCTTGAAGTACGGCGTGTTCGACGGATTCACCGGGATGTCGAACTTGCGCACCATGGCATAGGTCTGGATCTGGTCGTGCAGCGGCAGGTAGATCAGCTCCTTTTGCACCGTGCTCCAGATGGAGTGGATGGTGGCATCGCGCTTGCGCGCATCGCCCTCGGAGGCCAGGGAGACGATCTGGCTGTCCAGCTCGGCATTGCTGTAGCGCGTGGCATTGGTGTTGCCCCGGCCGTTCTTGCCGCGCGTGTGCACCAGGTAGTCGAAGACATAGGCCGAGTCATAGGTGGGCACGCCCCAGCCGTAGAGGTAGAAATCCGTTTCCTGGTTGTTGATGGCCGCCGTCTGGATGGCCAGCGGCCGGGACGACACGGCGGTCTTCACGCCGATGCGGCCCAAAAAGCCGGCGATGGCCTGGCAGATGGCCTCGTCGTTCAGGTAGCGGTCGTTGGTGCAATGCAGGGTGATGCCGAAGCCGTTGGGATAGCCGGCCTCGGCCAGCAGTTTCCTGGCCTGGACAAGGTCGGCCTTGCCCACGGCGCCAAAGGATTTCTCGTAGCCGTGCACAAAGGGCGGCGCAATGATGTTGGTGGGCACGGACAGGCCGCGCATCACGGCGCGCTGTATGGCCTGCCGGTCGATGGCCAGCTGGAAGGCCTGGCGCACGCGCAGGTCGGCCAGCGGGTTCTTGTCCTTCACATCGGAATGCGACAGCGGGGCGGCGCCCACGTTCAGGCCCAGGAAGATGGTGCGGTTCTCGGCGGCCTGGTTGATGCGAAAGCGCGGGTCGGCGCTCAGGCGCGCAATGTCCTGGATGGGCAGGTCCTGCACGAAGTCCACCTCGCCCGACAGCAGCGCCGCCACGCGCGTGGCCTGGGACTTGATGGGCAGGTAGACCAGTTCGTCGATTTCCAGCGGGAACAGCCCCTTGCCCCAGTAGCCGGGAAACTGCCGCAGCACGGTGCGCGTGTCCTGCTCGCGCGAGGCGATGACGTAGGGCCCCGTGCCGTTGGCGTTGCGCGTGGCGTAGTTCTCTTCCTTGGCCAGCGCGTTCTGCGGCTGCTCGGCACCATGGGTCTTGGCCCAGGCGGCGCTCAGGATCTGGATGTTGATGAGGCTGGCCGGCAGCAGCGGGTTGGGCCCGTTGGTCCTGATGTGCACGGTGAAGGCATCGACCTTGGTCACGTCGGTGATCGAGGTCAGCAGCGAGCGCATGTCCGAGGTGGCCGAGCGCGCACGGCGCAGCGAGAACAGCACGTCGTCGGCCGTGAACAGGCTGCCGTCATGGAACTTCACGCCCTTGCGCAGCTTGAACTCCCAGACCGAGGGGTCGGCAGTCAGCGCCCAGGACGTGGCCAGGGTGGGCAGCAGCTTGCCATCGGCCGTGCGGATGATCAGCGGCTCGTAGATCTGGTGCAGCAGGTTGTGGTTGGGGCCGTTGTTCAGCGCATGCGGGTCCAGCGTGGATGCGTCGGTGGAGCGCGCCCAGCGCAGGGTTTCGGCCTGGGCGGGCGGTGCGCACAGCAGGGCTGCGGCCAGGGCGGGAAGCAGTGCGGAAGTTCGCAGGGTGCGCAAGTGGGTGCGCAGCAGGGAAAGGCGAGGCAGGAAGCGTCTTTGGGTCATGAAGTGTCCTGGCAGCCGGAACAAGATCGCAGGAAGGCGGCGGCGGGTGCCGCGCCGGCTGCACCAGACGGCCGATTGTGTGGAGCCACCAGCCCGCCGCAAAGCCCGATTGCGCCTATGCAAATGCGCTGCGCGCAGATGCAAAGCGCTGCGACAGCAGGGCGTACAGCGCGCGCAGGCCCTGGGCCTCGCCGCCCCTGGGCCGGCCGGGGCGCTCCTCCAGATTCCAGGCGAACAGGTCCAGGTGCAGCCAGGGCAGCTCGGGCGGCACGAAGCTCTCCAGGAACAGCGCAGCCGTGATGGCGCCGCCCTGTGGCGTGCTGGCGGCGTTGAGCAGGTCGGCCTGGTCGGAACGGAGCATGCGGCGGTACGGGGCCCACAGGGGCAGGCGCCACAGCGGGTCGGCCTGCGCGCGGCCCTGGGTCAGCAGGGCCTCGGCCCAGCCGTCATGGTTGCTGAACAGCGCGGGCAGGTCCGGCCCCAGCGCCGTGCGCGCAGCGCCCGTAAGCGTGGCCAGGTCGATCAGCAGCGCGGGCGGCGTGGGCGCGCTGCAAATGGCGTGGTGCAGCGCATCGGCCAGCAGGAGCCGGCCTTCGGCATCGGTGTTCTCGATCTCCACGCGCCGGCCGTCTCCGGCCTCGATGATGTCGCCGGGCCGCAGCGCACCGGCACCCACGGCATTCTCCACCGCAGGCACCAGCAGCTTCAGGTGGATGGGCAGGCCCGCCTGCATCAGCAGATCGGCCAGGGCCAGGGCGTGCGCGGCGCCGCCCATGTCCTTCTTCATCCAGCGCATGCCTGCGGCGGGCTTGAGGTCCAGCCCGCCGGAGTCAAAGCACACGCCCTTGCCGATGAGCACCACATGGGGCAGCGCGGCATCGCCCCAGGTCAGCTCGGCCACGCGCGGTGTCTGGGCCGCTGCCCGACCCACGGCGTGCACCAGGGCAAAGCCTGCGGCAGGCAGTTCGTCGCCCACCCATTGCCGGTAGCGCGCTCCATGGCGCGCGGCCAGGTCGGACACGGCCTGGGCCAGCTGTTCGGGACCCAGCTGGTTGGCAGGCAGGTTGACCAGCCGCCGCACCTCGCCAATGGCTGCGGCCATTGGCGCAACAGCGGCCTGCTCATCGGGGCTTGCCACCAACCGAGCGAGTGATAGAGCGAGTGATGGAACGGTTGCCGCATCCGACTGCCGCGCCTGGCGGGTCGATGGCAACGCGCCCAATGCCCAGCCCAGGAGCAGATGCGGCCTCTGAGCCTCATCCGCATCGGTGAGCGTGTAGGTGCCGGGCGGCAGCGCAGCCGGCAGGCCGGCCAGCTGCCACAGCGGCTGATCCGGGTCCACGCCGACCAGCACGCCAGCGAGGGCAGTGCCATCGCCCTGCCCTTCCCTCTGCACTTCAGCCTGCATGCCGGGCAACAGCAGCATGCGGCCCGGCTGCGCATCAAAGCCTGCGGCGCGCGCCCATCGGGCCTGGGCCGGGGGCAGTTGCTCCAGCACGGCCGCCAGCGTGGCGGGCGTGGCACGGTGCAACGCCGTGGCGGGTTGGGATGAAATGGCAAAGGCGCCGGGACGGGAATCGGAATGGACAGTTGTGATGGGGCTGGACATGGCGTGGTCAAAGCGCGCCAGCCTAAAGGCCAGCCCGGCTATCGCAAACAAGCCTGCCGCATATGGATATGCGCATCTGGCGCTTTCCCGATACAGCCGCGCGCGATGCCCTGCTGACGGGCATCAAGGCCAGCGGCTGGTACGGCTACTTCGACCATGTGAACGCGGCCAGCGGCACGGGTGGCCTGGAAAGCCATCAGAAGGCGCTGGCCGAGGCCTGAGGCGGACGAGCGATGGGTGCTGGATGGGTGCTGTATGGGTGATGCCACACCGGCGCTACGGCTGAATCGGGCACCCCAGACGCTTGAGCGTCTCGTCGATCCATGGCGCGCTGTAGGTACCGGCAGCGATGTCGGCCACCATCTTGGCCTCAACGACCTGCTTTCCGTGTGCTGCATCCAGCAGGGCCTGCGCCTGCGCATGCGGTACGCACAGCAAGCCATCGTCATCGCCAATCATGAGGTCACCGGGCTCGATCACCATGCCATCGATGGCAATAGGCACATTGATTTCGCCCGGGCCGTCCTTGTAGGGTCCGCGGTGCGTGACGCCCGCGGCGAATACCGGGAAGCTGCCAGCACGAATCCATGCCGCATCCCGGATCGCGCCATTGATCACGATGCCGCCCAGCTGGCGACGCATGGCGTCTCCGACCATGATTTCTCCGATGAGTGCGTTGGTGAGGTCGCCCCCCGCATCCACCACGATCACGTCACCTGGGCTGGCCAGTTGAAGTGCCTTGTGGAGCATGAGGTTGTCGCCCGGGCGTGTCTTGATGGTCAACGCGGGGCCTGCCATGCGCCCGCCGCCGTGCATGGGGCGCAGCCGCGCGCCGCCAGCCGTCATGCGGGCCATGCAGTCGCTGACGTTGGCAACAGGCACGTCGAGATAGCGCCTGGCAATATCGAGGCTGACAGCGCGTTGCCGCTTCAGAATTTGAAGACCGATCATGGTGTGGTTCTCAGAGTGGATGGGATGAAAGCCGTGCCGCTCAATCGAGCGTGGTGCCAGAGCTCTTGACGATGGGTGCCAGGCGTGCGCGGTCGCTGGCGTAGAGCCTGGCCATGTCCTGCGGTGTGCCGGTGATGAGTTCGGCGCCGGAGTCGGCGATCTTCCTGGCCGTGTCGGGTGCGTTCACCACCTTGTTGATGGCTTCGTTGAGCTGCTTGACGATGGCGTCGGAGGTGCCGGCCGGGGCCATCACGCCCCACACGCTGGCCAGCTCCACGCCCTTGATGCCGGATTCGGTGTAGGTCGGCACGTCGGGCAGCAGCTTGGAGCGGCTCGCGGTGGTCACGCCGATGGCGCGCACCTTGCCCGACTGGATGTGCGACAGCAGCGTGGGGACGGAGCCCATGTACATGTCGATGCGCCCGCCCAGCAGGTCGGGCATGGCCTGCGCCATGCCGCGAAACGGCACGTGGGTGAACTTCACATTCGAGCTTTTCTGCCAGGCCTCGCTGATGAGGTGCGAAATGGTGCCGGTGCCCGGCGTGGCAAAGCTCAGGCGCCCGGGGTCCTTCTTCGCCGCCTGGACGATGTCGTCCAGGGACTTGTACGGCGAATCGGCATTCACCACGAGCACGGCCGGGCCGGCTGCGACCAGGGCCACGGCGCGCAGGTCCTTGTCGGGGTTGTAGGTGAGCTTGGAGTACAGCAGCGGGTTGAGAACCACGTTGTCGGTCTGCGCCATCACCAGGGTCAGGCCGTCGGCGGGGGCCTTGGCCACCTGGTCCAGGGCCAGGTTGCCACCGGCACCGGGCTTGTTCTCCACCACGATGGCCCACCCATGGGCCTCGGTGAGCTTGGTGCCGACCAGCCGCGTGAGGTTGTCGGTGCCGCCACCGGCCGGAAAGGGCACGATGAACCTGATGGGCCGCTGCGGATAGGTGCCCTGGGCATGGGCCGGGGCCATGGCGGCAGCGGTCAGTGCCAGCAGGCCGGCGAGGGCCAGGCGGCGTCGGGTCGGGGTCGTCATTGCGGATGTCTCCTTTGGTGGTGTCGGTTGGCGCAGGGGTACGTTGATCAGGCTTGGCTGGCGAGCACGTGGCTGCCCAGCCAATCGATGGCCTCGTCGGTGGAGGTGCCGGTGAACGGCTGCGCCGCATGCGCCCGGGCCGTGGCGGCGAACAGCGCCTCGACGGCGGGCGAGGCGATGGGCGACAGGCCGTTGCGGGCCATCTGCTGCCGGGCCTCGGCCACCTCGTTGCGGCGGCGTGCGGAATGCGGGATGTGCGTGCGCACCATGGACTCCATCAGCGTGCGCAGCGGTGTCTCGTCGATGTCCTGCAGCACGGCATGCAGCTGCTCGCGCAGGCCCATCTGCTGGGCCGTCACCAGGCACTCCACGGCCAGCGCCTCGGTCCCCTTGGTGTAGATGCTGCGCAGGAGCTTGAGCGCGGCGGCATCGCCCGGCTGTCCGCCCACCACGCGAACGCAGCCGCCAAAGGGCAAGAACAATTCCTGTACAAAACCGGCCTTGCCACCGGCCACGAGCAGCGGCGTCTTCCTGCCGCCCAGGTTGACCGCGCCGGTGATGGCCACGTCCACGAAGTGCACCGCCCTGCCCTGGGCGACGCGCCGGGCCAGCTCGCCGCATTCGCGCATCTCCTGCGGGTCGGCCGTGGTCATGTCCACATAGACCACGCCATCGCGCAGATGGGGCAGGCAGGCCTCGAACAGGCTGCGCGCCACGGTGCCGAACACGGCGCTCACCACCACGTCGGCCTCGGCCAGCCAGGCACCGGGCGCGGTATGCACCTGCGCACCAGCGGCCTGCACGGCGTCGGCCACCGCAGCGTTGGGCTGCAGGTCGCACAGGCCCACCAGGCTGTGCCCCTGCTCCACAAAGGCCTGCATGTAGCAGGCGCCGACCATTCCACCACCCAGTATTGCGAACTTCATAAAAGTACAAATTTAAAACATTGAGCGCAGTCTATGGAGTGCACCTCCGATCTATCCATAGAGATTTCCCGTAGAACTGCGAATATTTGTACTTGTTTTGTATTTTTTCGAATGAAGCGCAGCGCAGCGAGCCCCTCCGTCGTCACCTAGAATCGGCGCACCATCCCCACCCACCTGGTGCAAACACAGTGCAAAACGTGAAAGACAAGGCGTACGAGGTTCTGCGGCAGCGGCTCATCGGCGGCCACTACCGACCCGGCGAACAGCTCAAGGAGGAGCCCATTGCCCGCGACCTGGGACTGAGCCGCACGCCGGTGCGCAATGCGCTGCACCGCCTGGTGGAAGATGGCCTGGCCACCGATGGCGCGGGCCAGGGTATCCGCGTGTCGGAGTGGAGCGATTGGGATGTGGAGGAGACCTTCCAGCTGCGCATGCTGCTGGAGCCGTACGCCTCGTTCCTCGCGGCCACGCGCGGCGGCGAGGGGCTGGCCGATGAGCTGGAGGCCAGCAACCAGCGCATGGAGGCCGGCATTGCCGCTGGCCACGACGGCATTGGCGAGGTGCAGTCAGCCAACCGGGATTTTCACCACGCGCTGATCGAGGCATCGGGCTCGCCGCGCCTCAAGACCATGCTGGCGACGATGATCGACATGCCGATCATCAAGCGGTCGTTCTACATCTACACGCCCGAAGAGCTGGTGCAAAGCCTGCACCACCACTGCGACCTGGTGATCGCCATACGTGCCAGGGATGGAGAGCTGGCACGCCAGGTGATGCAGCTGCACCTGCGCATGTCCTACCACCGGTTCATGAAGCATCGGGGGGAATACCGCGCGGATGCATGAACAGTGTCATGACCGGGGCTGAACCCTTTGCGCTGACCGCAACCGGTACAGCCACGGCAGCCAGACAAAGGCGATAAGGACCAGCACAACGCCTGCCAGCGCCATGGGCAACACCATCGGCCAGGCACCGTGGCGCATCGTCGGATCGACAAATTGCGCCGCCAGCTGGCCGGCGCAGAAGGCCACGCACATGATCGCGAAGCCCGAACACGACACGGCCCGCCCGGCCAGCTGCGGCGGCAGGCCACCCACCGCGCCCGCCTGGCCGCAAGGCTGGTGCAGGCCATGGCCCAGCGCATACACCGCGTGCCCCAGCAGCAGTGGAACGGGCGAGGCCGGCGCCAGCACGCAGCCGGCGATCTGGATGCACGGCCCCAGCAGACTGAGCGAAGCGCCCAGCTGCACCGTGCGCACCGGCCCGTGGCGCGACAGCAGGCGCCGGCACCATGTGATGCCCAGGATGTAGACCAGCGAGCCGCCCGCTGGAATCCAGCCGTAGAGCACGGGCGACAGGCCGAACAGGTCGACGTACACCATCGGCGACAGCAGCAAAAAGCAGAAGATGCCGCCGTAGGTGGCTGCGGCCAGTGCCGTCCAGGCGCAAAAGCCGGGGTCGGCGATCACCTGGCGCACACCGCCAGCGGATACGGATACGGATACGGATACGGATACGGATACGGGTACGGATGCGAGGACCGGGGAAGACTCCGCTGGCGCTTGCCGCGTCTCGCTGAAAGTGCGCCAGCACAGTGCCAGCAAAGCCAGCGAGTAGACGCCCATCGCCACCAGCACCCAGCGCCAGCCGGTGGCCTGGACTCCCCATGCACCGGCAATCGGCGCCACCAGGGCCACCAGCCCCAGGCCCATCAGGCCGCGGGCCATGATGCGCGGCCCTTCATGGGCCGGATACAGGTCGCGCACCGCAGCCCGTGCGCACACCAGGATGGCAGCCATGGCCGCGCCCTGCACGGCGCGCCAGGCCACCAGTGCGTCCGCGCTGCCCGCCAGCGCGCAGCCTGCCGCCGCTGCCGTGTAGCAGGCCAAACCCGTCAGCAGAACGGGCCGGCGCCCGAAGCGGTCGGCCAGCGGCCCGCACACCAGCTGGGCGACACCGAAGGCCAGCATGAACACGGTCAGGCTGCTGCTGGCCGAGCCCAGGTCGCGCGCGATCTCGGGCAACGCCGGCAGATAGCCATCGGTGGCGACCGGCTGCGCGGCCAGCAGCAGCGGCAGCAGCAGGAGGAAGGAAACGGAGCGGCGCGGGCCGGGATCGGCGAAGTTCATCTCAATGAAGCCTGGTCACGGCATGCAGCGCGTCGAGCGAGGGAGTTCGAAGGACGATACATGGCCAGTTGCGCGCCATGCATCCTATGCGACGGCGGACAGTACGGCCCGCAGGCCCAGCAGATAGCTTTCCGCGCCGAAGCCGCAGATCTGGCCCCGGGCGATGTCGGCAAACACCGAGTGGTGGCGAAAGGGCTCGCGCGCATGGATGTTGCTCATGTGGATCTCCACCACGGGCACGGTGAGCATGGCCAGCGCGTCGCGGATGCCGTAGCTGTAGTGCGTCCAGGCGCCGGCGTTGATGAGCACGCCATCGACGCCGTCCCGAAAGCCCTGGTGGATGCGATCGCACATGGCGCCTTCGCAATTGGTCTGGAAGCTGTCCACCTCGCAGCCCAGCTGGCTGCCCAGGCTGCGCAGCGAGGCGTCGATCTCGGCCAGCGTGACCGTGCCGTATTGGGCAGGGTCGCGCTGGCCGAACATGTTGTGGTTGATGCCGTGCAGCATCAGGATCTTTTTCATGGTGGCTCCGTGGCTCGATGTCATGGATGGAGGATGCGCGCCGGTGGTGTTCGGGTCACGCCGTGGTGTCGATGGCGGCGCCCATGCGGGCAGCCTCTGCAATGGCCTCGGTGATCTGCAGGTTGCGCAGGCCATCGTGCACGCTGACCAGGGGCTGCGCCAGGCCGCGCGCCACCTGCGCGAAATGCGCCATCTGGCGCACCAGCGGGTCTTCGCGCTCCACGGCGGCCACATCCAGGTCGAAGGGCTCATTCCAGGAGCGCTGCCCGGCCGATGCATAGGTCTTCAGCCGCATGCTCGGTATGGCCAGCGAGCCGAAGGTGCCCGCCACCAGGTAGCAGTCTTCGTCCTCATAGCTGGCATAGGCCTTGTTCTCCTGCGAGGTCTGCTCCCAGCTGCGCGCGCTGGCGGCCGTGTCCGAAAGCACAAAGCTGCCCAGCGCACCGCTGGCAAAGCGCAGGTTGATGGCCACCGTGTCTTCCACGGCAAAACCGCGCGTGGCATGCGAGGCGAAGGCCTGCACGGCCACGATGTCGCCGCACAGCATGCGCAGGTTGTGGACCTCGTGGATCATGTTGAGCAGGATGGGGCCGCCCCCGGCCTCGCGGCGCCAGGGGCCTTCCTCGAAATAGGCGTCCGGCTTGTAGAACAGGGCCGCGCCGGTCACGGCCACCAGGCGGCCCAGCCGCCCCTGGGCAATGAGGGCCGCGGCCCGCGCCATGATCGGGCTGTGGGCGCGGTGGTGGCCCACCAGCACGCGGGCGCCGCTGCGCTCGGCCAGCGCGGCCAGGCGCTGTGCCTCGGCCACGGTGGAGGTGACGGGCTTTTCCAGCAGGATGGGCAGGCGCGCATGCATGCACTGCGCCGCCTGCGGGGCATGCAGGCGGTTGGGCGTGGCCAGCACCACGGCGTCGGGCCGGTCATGGGCGATCAGCTCGCCCAGGTCGCGCCACAGCGGCACTCCGGCCCTTTGGGCAAGCTCCCGGGCTGCGGGCGCCGGGTCCACGATGGCGGACAGACGGCAGTCCGCCTGGGCCCCGATGGCGGCGATATGGGCCTGGCCGATCGCGCCGGCGCCGGCCACGGCAATGCGAAGCGGGTGCAGCTGTGCCATGGCATGCCCCCTCAGAAGCGGTGCAGCACGCCCAGCTGCACGCCCTTGATGGTGCGGCCGTTGACGTCGTCGGCCGATGTGAAGTTGGGCTTCATGCCGCCCGAGGCCGCCAGCCTAAAGCCCGCATTGCGGTCGTTCTTCAACTGCTCGGCCACCGCGTAGAGCATGGTGCGCTTGGACAGGTCGTAGTAGGCCGCGACCGCGCCGCCCGATGCGCCGCGCCCGCTGTCCGAGCCATCCTGTATGCGGCCCCACAGCGCGCCCACGCGCAGCTGCGGCGTCACGCGGTAGTCGGCCGACAGCTGCCAGACGCGGTAGAAGCGCCGCACATCGGCATTCGTGCCCGCCACCAGCCCGCCCACATTGCCCAGCACCGTGCCCGTGTTGTTGCCCGCCGAGCCCGCCGTGCTGTTGTTGGACCGCACAAAGGCCAGCTGGACCTTGCCCTTGCCGTAGTCGTAGTTGGCGTAGAGGTTGTCGTAGCGGACCGCGTCGGTATAGGCCGCGCTCTGCGGCGCACGCGCATACAGCCCCGCATAGCCCACGCGGTAGGGGCCGTGCAGGTAGTCCAGGCCCAGCTGGTAGATGGCCTGGCGCGCTGGAGCACCGGTCTCGGCCATGGCGTAGTGGGCCTCGAACAGGACACCGGCCATGCGCGGCGAGGTGTAGGAGATGTCGTTGTCGAAGCGCGAGGGCACGCCGAAGTTGTTGACCATCGATCCCAACGTGCGCGAGGTGAAGTCGATGTAGTCGCCGCGCCCGAAGATCACGGTGTTCTGCCGTCCCAGCCGCACCTCGCCCCAGCCGCCGCCCAGGCCCACCCAGCTTTGGCGGTCGAAGCCGCGCGTGCTGTCGGCCTGCGTGCCGTTGTCGGCGTTGATGCCCATCTCCAGCTGGAACTTCGCGTACAGGCCGCCACCCAGGTCTTCCTGTCCGCGAAAGCCCAGGCGGCTGCGCAGCAGGGCACCGTCCTCCAGCGTGGTCATGGATGCGCCCGAGCTGCTGCGCATGTGGTTGATGTACTGGTCCACGCTGCCGTAGATGGTGACCGAGGACTGGGCGTGGGCGCCCGCGCCCCAGGCGCCCAGCACGGTGGCGAGGGCCAGGATGCGAAGGGCCCCGCGCTGCGGCACTCGCGGTGTCTGGTGCATTTGCTGTTGCATGGTCTTGTCTCCTTCTCTGTGAAAAATGCTTTTTCGGGCGTGGCTGCGCCCTGCCCTGGACGCATTCAGGGCCGGTTGTCTGTCGGCTGGATCAGTAGGAGATGTGGGCGGTGGCGCGCAGCTCGTCGGGCGTGGCGCTGCCGAAGCCGAAGAATTCGAGGTAGGCGGGAATCATCTCGAACAGCATGTCCGTGCCCACCTGGAAGTCGCAGCCCTTGTCGCGCACGGCGCGCAGCAGGGGCGTGAACTCGGACTTCATCACCACCTCGCCCACAAAGGTGGTGGGCGCAATGCGCTGCACATCGAACGGCAGCGGGTCATCGTCCTTCATGCCCAGCGGCGTGGCGTTGACGACCACGTCAAAGCCCTGCGGGTCCCTGGAGCCCGTGCCCACCTTCATCCTCGGGTAGTAGGCAGCGAGCCGCCCGGCCAGGGCCTGCGCGCTCTCGTCCCGCGTGTCGAACAGCATCAGCTCGCCCACGCCGGCCGCCGCCAGCGAGGCGGCAATCGCCGAGCCCACGCCACCCGCCCCGGAAATCAGCACCCGCGCGCCCTGCAGCTGCCGCCCCTTGCGCAGCACGCCGCGCACAAAGCCTGCGCCGTCGAACTGGTCGCCCAGCAGCGAGCCGTCCTCGCGCCGCAGCACGGCATTGCAGGCGCCTGCAATGTGCACGGCAGGCGTGACCTCGTGCACCAGGTCCACCACGGACACCTTGTGCGGCATGGTGATCAGCGCGCCGCGCAGGTTGGTGAAACGCATGATGGCCGCGAAGTCCGGCGCGAAATGCGCCGCCTTCACGCCCATGGGCACGACGCAGGCGTCTATGCCCCGGCCGTCGAACCATGGGTTGTAGATCATGGGCGACTTGAAGGTCTCGGTCGGGTCGCCGATGTGCGCGATGAGGGTGGTTTTTCCGGAAATCATTCCCTGGGCTTTCGGATGCTTGGGTTGGCGGAATGTGGCGTGTGCAATTCAACGGCCGGACTGGGCCAGGGCCTGGGTGCGCAGGCGCTCGTACTCGGCGGGGTCCACAGGCTGCGCACCGGCCTCGCCCAGATCCTCCATGCGCACGCGGTAGGTCTCGCGGGCGCTCCAGGCGGCCAGCGCTGCGACCACGGTGATGCCGAAGGCGATCAGCCCCACCGTCAGCCAGATGTTCTGGGATCCCGGAGGCGCCACGGCCGTGAACAGCGCGGGCAGCATGGCGGTGATGGCCGTGCCCACGTTCTGCGAGATGGCCATGGCCGAGACGCGTGTGCGGGTCGGGAACAGCTCGGGGTAGAAGCTGGGGAACACCGCGTTGTAGCCCTGGTAGACCACGCCCCACATCAGGATGGACATGGCGAAGGCCAGCGGCATGTTGCGCGTGCTGATGGCGTAGAGGTAGCCGATGGCCAGCAGCCCGGACAGCAGCGCGCCGAAGATGATGGGCGGGCGCCGGCCGATGCGGTCGGACAGGTTGCCCACCATGGGGATCACCAGCACCGCGACGATGTTGCCCACCACGGGAATCCACAGGTACATGTCCTTGGCGAAGCCGATGCCGTAGGCGGGCTGCACCGCGTAGGCCGCGCCGAAGATGGTGGCCACCACGGGGATCACGTTCATCAGCGCCATGCAGACCACGCGCAGCATGTCGGGCGAATGGTGGCGGAAGGCCTCGACCACGGGCGAACGCGGACGCGCCTCGCTGCGGCCTGCTGCCGTGAAGGCCGGGGTTTCGTTGACCTCGCGGCGGATGATCCAGCCCGCGATGATGACGACGAAGCTCAGGATGAAGGGAATGCGCCAGCCCCAGCTGTTGAACTGCTCGGTGGGCATGTAGTGCGCCAGCGGCAGGAACACGGCCGCTGCCAGGATCTGGCCGGCCTGCACGCCCTGCAGCGTGAAGCTGGCGAAGAAGCCGCGCCGCCCGAACGGGGCATGCTCCAGGATCATGGAGCTGGCGCCCGAGATCTCGCCGGCCACCGCAAAGCCCTGGATCAGCCGCATCAGCACCAGCAGCGCCGGTGCCCACAGGCCGACCTGGTCGTAGGTGGGCAGCAGCCCCACGGCGATGGTGGAAAAGCCCATCAGGAACATGCACCACACCAGCACCTGCTTGCGCCCGTGCGTATCGCCCAGGTGGCCCAGCACGAAGGCGCCGATGGGCCGCGCCACATAGCCCACGCCATAGGTGGCCAGCGAGGCGATGATGGCAATCGCCGGATCACCCTGCGGAAAGAAGATCTGCGGAAAGATCAGCGCCGCAGCCGTGGCGTAGATGAAGAAATCGTAGTACTCCAGGGCCGAGCCTATCCAGCCGCTGGTGGCGGCCTTCCTGGGTTGGTGCTGCGTTGACTGCGTATGTACCGGTGTTGCGCTCATGTGTTGTCTCTTCCGGGCAAAAGATCCCCGCTGCGGCACGTGATGGATGCTTGCGGCCAGGCCAGCGGGATGTAAAAAATGTAGTTCCCGCCTATGGATCTGCCCAAGCCAATTTCCAGGGGCATGTGCGCTGATCGCACCGCGCTGTTCGATAATCGCACGCACCCAGGGTTAATACGGAAAAATCAAAACCGTCATGACAACACCTTCCACCCTCGCCCAGCGCGACTGGATTGCCGGACTGGAACGCGGCGTATCGATCATCGAAGCCTTTGACGACGCCCACCCGCGCATGACGGCCGCCGAGGCCGGCCAGCGCACGGGCATGACGCGCACCGCCGCGCGGCGCTACCTGCTGACGCTGCAGCACATGGGCTACGTGGCGGGGGACGGCAAGCTGTTCTGGCTCACGCCGCGCGTGCTGCGGCTGGGGCAGTCGTACCTGGAGTCGGCGCGGCTGCCGCGCATCGTCCAGCCGTTTCTGCAGCGCGTGGCGGCCGGCACCCATGAAACCGCCTACCTGGCGGTGCTGGACGACGACGAGGTGGTCTACATCGCGCGCAACGGCCCCAACCGCAACATGAACACCGGCTACGTGCTGGGCGCGCGCGTGCCGGCCCAGGTCACGGCGGCCGGCATGCTGATGCTGTCCATGCGCAGCGACGCCGAGCTGGAGCACTGGCTGGACAACCGCGCGCTGACGGTCTTCACCTCGCACACCATCACCTGCCCCGCCGAAATGCGCCGCGAGCTGGCCCTGATCCGCACCCAGGACTGGGCGCTGTGCGAGCAGCAGCTCAACCTGGACTCGCGCGGCATTGCCGTGCCGCTGCGCGACCGCCACGGCGCGCTGGCCGGCGCCCTCAACATCACCATGCCCATGGGCCGCGAAACCGGCAAGGACGCCGTGGCGCGCGTGCTGCCCATGCTGCGCGAGACGGCGCAGGCGATGAGGGATCTGATCTGATGGTGAACAACATGGCCATGGCGCAACTTCCTGACCTGGACATGCATGGCGGCGACGACCGTCTGCTGCAGCATCTGCAGGCACTGGAAGTGCGGCTGCACGATCCGCAGGTGCGCTCGGACGCAGGCCAGCTGCAGGCGCTGCTGCATGAAGACTTTCTGGAGTTCGGCCGATCGGGCGGCGTGCACGACCGGGCCGCCACCGTGGACAGCCTGGCAGCCGCCTTGCCAGCACAGGCCCCTGCCCGGCTGGTGTCAGGCGGCTTTGCCCTGACGCGCCTGGGGCCGGACAGCGCGCTGCTGACCTACCGCTCGGCCAGCGAGGCCGAGGATGGAACGGCCGGCAGGCATACGCTGCGCTCCTCGGTCTGGCTGCGCACGGCCCGGGGCTGGCAGATGCGCTTCCACCAGGGCACGCCCACGGCGCCATTCGACCTGGCCGCATCCATGCCATGAGCGGCCTGCGGCGTGTTCAGACGGTCTCGAACGCGTACTTTTCCGTATCCACCTCGCGTTGCGAGGCCACGGCATAGCGGTCGCCCTGGATGCGCTCGGGCTTGAAGAGGTCGTCCAGTTCGGCCAGCAGGGCCGCATCCAGGCGCACGGCGCCGCCGCGCAGGTCTTCGTGCAGGTGGTCCACGCTGGTGGTGCCCGGCAGGGCAATCACATGCTCGCCCTGGTGCAGCACCCAGGCGATGGCCAGCTCGGCCAGCGTGCAGTCGGCGCGCTCGGCAATGGACTGCATGGGCGCGAGCAGCTGCAGGTTCTTCGCATAGGCCTCGGGCGCGAAGCGCGGCATGGCGGCTCGGATATCGCCCTTGACCAGGCCCTCGACCTCCTGGAGCTTGCCCGTGAGGAAGGCGCGGCCCAGCGGGCTGAAGGCCACGTAGGCAATGCCCAGTTCCTTGCAGGCCTGCAGCGTGCCCAGCTCGGCATTGCGCGACCACAACGAATACTCGCTTTGCAGCGCGGCGATGGGGAAGGTGGCATGGGCGCGGCGCAGCGCGTCGGCGCCGATCTCGGACAGGCCCAGGGCGCGCACCTTGCCCTCTTCCACCAGGCGCGACATCTCGCCCACCGATTCCTCGATGGGCACGCGGCGGTCCCAGCGGTGCAGGTAGTAGAGGTCGATGACATCGGTGCCCAGGCGCTGCAGGCTGTCTTCGCAATTGCGGCGCAGGGTCCTGGGGTGGCCATCGATCACGCGGCGCACCACGCCGTCGTCGCCGCGCACGCCGGCCATGCCGCATTTGCTGGCCAGGGTGATGTGGTTGCGGTGGGACTTGAGCACGGGGCCGACCAGGGATTCGTTGGCGCCGAAGCCATACAGCGCCGCCGTGTCGAACAGCGTGACACCGGCGTCCAGCGCCGCATGCAGCACGGCCTTGCCCTGCTCGGGCGACGGCGGATGGCCATAGGCGTGGCTGAGGTTCATGCAGCCCAGGCCGACGGCGCTGACGGAGAAGGGACCCAGGTGGCGAGTGGACAGGTTGGTCATGGTTTTCTCACAGGGAAAAGAAGCAAGGGAGCGGCCAGCGCTCCCTTGCAATGTCGAAGGCCCATTTTGCCGTCAAACCGACGTGCCCCTCACGCCCGTGCGCGCCCAGGCCGGCAGCGGCACGGGCCGGTGCAGCACGTCGTCGTTGAGCCACAGGGCGCTGCGGCGCGCACGCTCGGCCACGGTGTCCAGCGGCAGTTGCTGGTAGTCGTCGTTGAAGACCTCGAAGCTGTAGTCGCCCCGGTAGCCCAGGCGGTCCAGGCGCAGCACCAGGTCGGCCAGGCGCTCGCTGTGCACGCCCTCGCCCGGGAACACGCGGAAGGTGCGCGCCGTGGCCATGCGCTCTTCGAAGGTGGGGGCGTCGTGCCACATGAAGTCGGACAGCTGCACCAGGAAGATCTTGTCGCGGTCGATCAGCTCCAGCGCGTCCAGCGGCGTCTTGGCGGCCAGGATATGGAAGGAGTCCAGCCCGATGCCCAGATTGGACGTGTCGGCACGGCAGACCACGTCCCAGCTGGTGGTGAACTCATTGACGGAGCGGCCCCAGGACAGGCCCTCGTAGGCGATCTTCACGCCCAGCGGAATGCCGAGCATGGCCAGCTTGCGCAGGTCGCGCGCAATCACGTCGAGATCGCCCGTGGCATGGCGCGAAGTGGACGAGCAGGCCAGCAGCACGGGGCTGCCGATCTCGGCGCACATCTCCAGCATGGATTTGGCGATGTCCACCTTGTAGTGGTGCAGGTGGTCGGACAGGCCCTCGAAGTCGCGCAGCACCTGAAAGCCCGTGGGCCGCAGGCCGCTGGCGCGCACGGCCGCCGCTGCCGCCTTGACGCCGCCCGGATGGCCGGCCAGGTCGCGCGCACTGAGCATGACCTGGGTGAAGCCCGCGCGCCGGATGGCGTCGAGCTTGGCCTCCAGCGAGCCATTCAGAGTGATGGTGTCCATGCCATAGCTGTCCAGCAAGCCCATGTTGCCCTCCAGGATCGTTGTGTGTATCGGCGGTTGAATCGGACGGCGGCGCGCCAGGCTTTGCGCTAGGCGTCGCGGTGCACAAGCTCGAACACCACGGTGCCCATGGCGTTGCGCGTGAGCGCGCCGCGGTCATCGGGGTGCAGGCGGCTCGATTCCACGAACTCCACGCCGCGCTGGCGCAGCGCCTGCACGGCGCCAGGCACGTCGGTGGTGCCCAGCCCGATGCGCTGCAGGCGCTCGGGCATGTCGTCCCACTCCAGGCCCGGATCGGGCTCGATGAGCTGCCACAGGAAGCGCTTGCAGGGGCTGCGCATGAGCTTGCCCTTGGGCAGGATGCCGAAGCGCTGCGCGTCGGGCAGCAGGTGGAAGTCGAACATGCGTTCGAAGTAGGTGATCCAGTCGGCGCTGCGGCCACGCCCTATGTACTGGACCACGCCGAAATAGCCCAGGCCGGCCAGCGCCGGTGGATGGGGATCGGCCCCGGCGATGGGCTTGAAATCGATGTCATAGATGGAGAACTCCTGCCATCGATCGACAAAGTAGAAGCGGCTGCCACCCGGGCCGTGGATGGCCGGGATGTGCAGCTCCATCGCCTGGGCCTGGCTGGGCGCCGCCCAGGCTCCCAGCTCGATGCAGCGCGTATGCGCCTGCAGGGCATCCTGCACGCGCAGCGCCACGGCCGAGATGACGGGCTGCCCGTCCGAGGCGGCATTGGCCAGCGCATCGGCAGCGCCCGCATTGACCACCAGGTTCATGTCCCCCTGCCGGTACAGCGTCACCTCGCGCGAGCGGTGCCGCGCCACGGGGCGAAAACCCAGCCCCTCCAGCACCTGGCCCAGGGCCTGGGGCTGGCTGGTCGTGTACTCGATGAACTCTATGCCGTCGATCCCGAGGCGATTGGACGCCTCGGGCACGTCTTCCCGGCTGCTGGAGGAGGAATCGGTCATTGCGGTACTCCGGATGGAAACATGGTGCGCTGCGACGGCTCGCCGGGCGGGTCAGGCCTGCAGTTGCTGCTCTAGATCATGGAGGACCTGATAGCAGGGCAGGACCTGGGCCACGCTGGAATTGGGCTCGCGGCCTTCGCGGATGGCGGCGAAGAACTCGCGGTCCTGCAGCTCGATGCCGTTCATGGAGACATCAACCTTGGAGACGTCGATCTTCTCTTCCTTGCCGTTGACGAGGTCGTCATAGCGCGCGATGTAGGTGCCGGTGTCGCCGATGTAGCGGAAGAAGGTGCCCAGCGGGCCGTCGTTGTTGAACGACAGGCTCAGCGTGCAGATGGCGCCATTGGCGGCCTTGAGCTGGATGCTCATGTCCATGGCAATGCCCAGCTCCGGATGGATGGGGCCTTGGACGGCATTGGCCTTCACGATGGGGCTGCCGGCCTGGTAGGCGAACAGGTCCACGGTGTGGGCAGCGTGGTGCCACAGCAGGTGATCGGTCCAGCTGCGGGCCTGGCCCAGCGCGTTCATGTTGGTGCGGCGGAAGAAGTAGGTCTGCACATCCATCTGCTGGATGTTGAACTCGCCGGCCGCGATCTTCTTGTGCACCCACTGGTGGCTGGGGTTGAAGCGGCGCGTGTGGCCGCACATGGCCACCAGGCCGGTCTGCTTTTGCAGATCGGCCACGGCCTGGGCGTCCTTGAGGCTGTCGGCCAGCGGGATCTCCACCTGCACATGCTTGCCGGCCTTCAGGCATTCGATGGCCTGGGCGGCATGCATCTGCGTGGGCGTGCACAGAATGACGGCGTCCACCTCGGGCAGGGCCAGGCTGTCGGCCAGCTCGGTGGTCACATGCTTGATGCCGTACTTGTCGGCCACTTCCTGGGTCTTGGCCAGCTCGCGGCCCACCAGGGAGACGACTTCAACGCCGTCGATGTTCTTGATGCCGTCCAGGTGCTTGATGCCGAAGGCACCGGCGCCCGCCAGGGCGACTTTGATGGTCTTGTTGCTCATATGAGTCTCCGTAGAGCCGCCTCAAGGAGGCGAAGGCCCCCTCGGGGGGCAGTGAATACACGCAGTGATGAACGTGGGGGCCTCAGCCGTTCTCCAGGATGAGATGTCCCACGGCCGTATTGGACGCGGGCACATGGTAGAAGCGGTGGTTGACCTTGGGCAGCGGCGCGGGGCCATCCACATCGGCCATGGCGCCGCGCGCGATCAGCCACATCACCAGCTCGATGCCTTCGGAGCCAGCCTCGCGCACGTAGTCGATATGCGGCATC